>JALVHX010000095.1 GCA_027028805.1 Desulfurococcales archaeon
ATATACGGCATGGTCGTACTCTACGACTCAGCCGCCCAGGGAGTCACGGGCTTCGTGGACTCAGCCTATATCGTACACTACCCCACCTATGCGGCAAGCCCAGGCTTCTCCGGCTACGACAGCTACTGGGCCCTCGATATAAGCTATGTAGAGCTCAGCAACGGCTACTACCTGGCAAACCTAACACTCCCCAGCCCACTATCAAACCCACCAAAAGGACTATACTATATATTCGTGAAATTCGCGAGCGGCTTCGAGAACTATATAGCAGAGGTCATGGGCGTAGCCAGGACACCCCTGCTCAACGACGACGGCTACTGGCTTGACGCCGGCGTCGCACCCGAGGCCGGGCTCGTAGTCTTCAAGGTCGGCGACAGCAACGGAATAGACACGAGCCTCGCATCCCAGGCCCTCGACACGATCGCGGGATGGAACAGCGACGACGACCCCGACAACGACGTCAACATAGCGAGCATGAGCTTCGGAGGCCCCAGCGACGACACAGCCTTCCACCAGGCGATACAGAGCGCCATGGACTACGGAGTCCTCTCCGTTGTCGCGGCCGGCAATGATGGTGCTGGAGCTAATAATGCCGGTAATACTTTTCCCGCCGCCTACCCGGAGGTTTTGACGGTAGCCGCCACCGGCTCGGTAGGCAACATCACTAGTTACAGCAGTGAGGGGGGTGTGTCTGCCAGTGATGGATCAACCATCAAGCCTGATATAGCGGCTCCCGGTGGAAGCTATTATGGCTCGATGACGATGAAGGATAGCGAGGGGGATGGGGAAATAGTCTTCGAGACAGGGGAGAGATACGAGATAACAAGCGGAGACCTACAGACAGCACAGGGAACAAGCTTCGCAACACCATACATATCAGGCGTAGCCGCGCTAGTGATACAGGTGCTTAAGAGCAACGGGCTCTGGGATAATAGTAAGACGTTCGTGTTGCTGGTGAAGTCTATTCTTATGGCGACCGCGGTTGAGACCTATCCATTGCTCCGCGAAAACGATCACGCGAACAGCCCTACACTGGATAGGGGCGTCAAGGATGTGCATGAGGGGATGGGGCTTGTGGACGCGTATGCCGCTGTGAGGCTCGCGGAGTCCATGGTCGACTACTATATGGGGGAGAGGCCGTGGGAGGGGCTCCTATATAACCGCACATTCTACGCCGCGGGCGGCCCGCTCTACGGGGCCTCCTCGCTATCGGATATAGATATAAGTGTGTTGTTCAGCCAGGCGGCGTGGCCCCTCTACTACGTCTTCTCTCCAAGGAACCTGACGTATGGCGGAGACACGTATGTGGCGAGCTATGTCGCGAGGCTCGTGGCTGAGGGGAGCGATGAGGCCAACATAGACTATGACCTGTATATCTATAGTGTGAGCGGCTACAACGGGGATCCCCTGCTCGACTGGAGCAGTGGCGGCGGCAGGGGGGTATTGGATGAAAAGATAACGTTCACCCCCGAGGACGGCGTGATCTACTATATAGTGGCTAAGCGCGCCTCCACAGACGTTGCACCCGCCAACCTAACCCTGATGCTAGGCCCCGGGATCACGGCTTACTATGACCCGTATCTCCACAGGATCTATGTCAAGGGATACGCGGCGTCATCCCCCAGCGACGCCGCCTACATGCACGTCGTGGTCGAGGGCCCCGGCGGGTTCGAGGCCCACAACTACACGGCCACATGGGCCGCCGGCCTGGGCTCGGCCGCGGAGCTCTCCGTGAAGCTACCCTATGGTATCAGTGGAGGAAACTATACCGTCTACGTGTTGTTCACGGGCAACGAGACGCTCTCGCCCTCAAGCGTTGTCGAGGGCCCCGTGGCGGCCAACGTTACCCTCCCGCCTCCTATAAACATAAGCTACAGCTACAGCGACACGGTCACGGTTAACAGCGACCTTGTCGTGGCGGGCGAGGTCGCATACACCAATGGGACGCCGATACCCTGGGCCGAGGTACAGTTGTTGTTCAGCAACGGCACACTGGCCGCCGAGAACACGACGGGTAGCGATGGATCATTCATGCTCCGCTACACGGTGCGCGCCAAGGGCCTCTACGTGTTCCACGTCTACGTCCCGGGCTCGGGCGACTACCAGGCAGGCGACACAGGGCTCTTCAACGTAACAGTCCTAGCCAACACCGCGTTGACGATAGAGGTATCAAACACCACCCCCACAACCTACCAGGTGTTCACAGTCTCCGGGTGGCTATACGACGCGGATACCGGGGAGCCCGCCGGCGGAGAGACAGTGAGGCTTGAGTACAGCATGGACAACGGGGCCACCTGGCAGACATACGGCGCCGCGGCCACGAACAGTAGCGGCTACTACGCCATAAGCGTCTACCTCGAGGAGGCCGGCAACTATCTCTTCAGGACAGTGTTCGACGGCGACACGGGAGCCTACCTGGCCCCCGCAAAGTCGCCCACACTAGTGGTCAACGCGTCGCCGGCGGGCTCGAGGATAAACATGTCTATCTCGCCGGGCACGGTGTACGCAGGCGAGGAGGCCGGCGTCAACGTGACCCTTGAGGCCTACAGGTTCGGCTCATGGGTGCCCGTCGACAACGCCACTGTACAGCTATACGTGTACACGAACGGCTCCTGGATGCTCCTCGCAAACATCTCTATAGTCAACGGCGTCGGCGCCACAAGCCTCGTGTTCAAGGAGGCGGGAGAATATACTCTGAGAGCCGTCTACCCCGGAAACGAGAGCTACGACTCCGCCGAGGCACTGGAGACCCTCACCGTGCTCGCCCGCCCGGTGGAGATGAGCGTGGAGGGCCCCCTCGAGGCCAATGTATCGGAGACATACATCTATACGGTGACGCTCCTCGACAACCTGACGGGACAGCCGCTCCCCGGCGCCACGGTAGAGGTCTACGTCAACGGTAGCCTGGCAGTGGTTGTCTCAACAAACGAGAGCGGGGCGGCGGCGCTCAGCTTAAGCCTCGACAGGCCCGGAGCCGCCAACATAACTTTCCGCTACCCCGGAAACGCCAGCCACTCCCCCGCCTCCCAGCAACTAAGCGTCGACGCGAGATACCCCGTAACGGTAGCGGTGACGGTGTCGCCTTCGAGGATAATAGTGGGAGAGCACTTCAACGTAACGGTCCACGTGGAGACACCCATAGGCCCCGCCGCGGGAGTCATGGTGTCCCTGAGCATATACAACGGGTCCGCGTGGAGCGACATGGGTAGCGTGGCCACCACGAGCAGTGGTGACGCATTGTTCCAGATAACGCTCGACGAGCCCGGCAACTATACCTTCCGCGCAGAAGCCTCCGCCACGTGGCGGACGTGGGGCGGTGGCGGCGAGAACGCGTCCGAGGCGAGATACGCCACCAGCATAGATATACTCAGCAGAAACGTAACCCAGTACAACGACGGCACAGTATACATAGTGTACCGCGTCATACTGACAAACAACCTGGGAGAACCCGTGGCGGGCGCAACGATAAGGCTCTACAAGAACACGAGCCTACTAGCAGAAAACACCACGGGAAGCGACGGAGTAGCCGTGCTCAAGGCATGGACAACAAACACCACGGCCCTCGGAACATACACCCTGGAACACCCGGGCTCGGCCACGACATGGAGTAGCGAGACAACAGACCAGATAACGGCGCTCCCAGAACCAGTCCCAGAGCACGCTCTAGTCACCCTGATAGCGCTAGCCATAACAGCCGCCGCGGCGACGCTACTGGTATATAAGAGGAGAAAATAATCCTCCACCCCACACCCTCCTCATCTTTTTTCCACAAACCACCGCGCCTCCCCTCGTGGAGACCAGCCGGGGAAATAGACAATAGAGCCCAGCGGTCTCCACGGGTTTTCTTTATTATCCTTGCGACAACATATTCCTTGACTTGATCCCTGTGTCCCGGGGTGGTGTATCTATGGGCGAGATCGTTGTCGAGGCCGGGAGGAACAAGTATGTTGTCCGCGACGACCTGCTCTATACTGAGAGCGATGAATGGGTCCGCGTAGAGGGCGATGAGGCCGTTGTCGGTATAACTGATTATGCCCAGAAGAAGCTCCGCGACATAATAGGGGTGGAGCTCCCCGAGGAGGGGGCTAGTGTCAGGAAGGGGGACGCGGTGGCTGTTGTCGAGTCGGTTAAGCACACCTCCGACGTCTACTCGCCTCTCACCGGGACCGTGGTTGCTGTTAATGAGAGGCTCTATGACGAGCCGGAGCTCATAAACAAGGATCCCTACGGGGAGGGATGGCTTTTCCGGATAAAGATAGCTGACAAGGATGAGCTCGGCTCACTGCTCAGCCCCGAGAAGTATGCCGAGAAGATAAGGGAGAAGGAGCAGGGCTAGAGGGCGCCGGCTAAGCCGCCTGCTCAACGCGGAGACGGGGGAGACGGTTAAGTATCCATACAACGTCGAGGCCGCTGATCCACGTTACATCGGGGGGCACAACCCTGTAGACCGCTGTGAAGCCTTTTTCCCGGAGAACCCTGTCCAGCTCCTCGGCTATCCTCCTCATAGACAGGCCCCTCATCTCCCTATCTATGTATCCTATGAGCCTGGCCGCCAGCCTGGCCTGGCCCCTCTCAACTATCCTCGGGCTCCGAGAAAGGTCGAGCTCGTATACACCGCCGTCCCTGTACCTAGCTATGATCTTCATGGCCTTGGCCTCCACCTCCACCAGCCCCTCGATCCCCCTGAACACCCTGCTCCTGGGAACCCTGTACTCCATCGAGCGCGCCGGTATGTCTCCGGCAAGCCTCTTAGCCTCCTCCGTGACGAGCCGGGGAGCATAGTTCTCCATCAAGACCACGTGGTCGGCTACGGGGATATAGTAGGAG
>JALVHX010000096.1 GCA_027028805.1 Desulfurococcales archaeon
GAAGAGATCACGCACGACATAAATGATTCACTTAGGCAAGCAGGCATAGATGCATCGATTTATATATGGCCTCAGGTTTTGAAGCCCCCTACAGAATGTTTTGATTGGAAGAGAGCGCAATACTCGAGCCAATGCGTTATGAGCTATATTAATAAACATATTAGAATAACCGGATATAATGGATACATATTATGTATCGGCTACATCGACTCGTATAAAAATGGCCACAGTTTTATTTTTGGCGACGCCTCATTAAGCCTCAACACCGCATGCGTATATACAAAACGACTATACCCAGGCTTCTATAACAAAAAACCAGGCTATGACACTTACTACAAACGCGTTGTAAAAGAAAGCATACATGAACTAGGGCACCTGCTAGGCCTTACACATTGCGATAATAGAAAATGCGTAATGAGCCCCAGCAATAGTATAGAGGATTTAGATGAAAAAACGATGTATTTTTGCAATAAATGTATAGGAAGGATTAAAAATATTATATAAATATTCGGTATTCTCAATTAACATTTAATTCTCTAGAGCAAATAGATTATAATATCTTAATCCTTTATTTTAATATTTATTCTAATAATCTTTTATAATTACTACACTACTCTATATATCTAAAACGAACTCTGCAAACCAGCCGTTTTCACCACGTATTATTTTCATCAAACTATATGTAACTGCCTTCACTTCTACCCGGGCTTCATGGCGTTCAGGATTGAATTCCTCTCCGAGGCAAGTTCCCTGGATGATATATTTCTCTTCACCGTCCTCGCTAACTACCCTGATCTCGCGAACCCTTACTACGCCACACATAATGTTTTCTATATAATATATGCTGAGCAGTTCCTCTAGCCATCTATATAGAAGGTTTTCCATATCGAAGCCTTCGGCCTCAACGCTTCTCTCATATCTACCGGATACCCTCGATGTATCAGTCATGGCCTCGAATAACGCCTTGCCAGCGGTAGCGTATAGGTCGAGCAACCCGCTGGATTCAACCCTTATGTATATATCGGCCGGATGATCCAAGAAGGTTATCTTGCCCATATACCACACACCCATTAAACAATATAAGGGAACCGCACGATATAAATAACAACCCGGGTGCCGGGGTGCCCGAGCGGACCAAGGGGCTGGCCTGGAGAGCCAGTGCCCCATGTGGGGCGCGCGGGTTCGAATCCCGCCCCCGGCGCCATGTTATTTATACATTAGAATAACAGCATAGCCCCTTCTCTTCTTGAGCACTATGACTCTGCTGTATTCGCTTCGCCCGATCTCGATGATCTTCTCATAGGCTCTTGACGCAACTATTTCTAGGAAACCGCCAGGCTGTAGATGAGATCTCGCCTCTCTTATCAGGCGCTCGACTACATCCATGCCAGCGGAGAACGGTGGATTGGAGTATATCGCGTTAAACCTAAGCTCCTTTACCGGCTCATATAGATCGCCTTGAAGCACTATGGTGTTATCGACGACGCCGTTTCTTTTAGCATTATAGCGCGCCGTTTTTACCGCTAACGGGTTTATGTCGACCATATAAACCTTAAGACGCGGATTTATCTTGGCGAGAACTATGCCTATAACACCGTATCCGCATCCTATATCGAGAACAAGACCCCTCTCGGGTACAACAAGGTTTTCTAAGAGAAGCATTGTTCCGGGATCAATCTGTGTGCCTGAGAAGAGTGATTGATAGGAGAGAAACTCGAATGTATGGCCATGGATATAGAGGGGGATCAGGTTTTTCTTACCCGGGCTTCTCGGCTTTGTATAGTAGTGGGTCACTTCTTTTTCCTCCACGCCCGGGGATATATTCCCGGCTTCATATAGACTCTTTTCGTCTTGACAACTATGCCTCTGCTCATGTCCGCGATTTCTTCAGCGTCATACAGGGCTGTTCCGAGTGCCACAAGTTCTCCCTTGAGGCTCATTATGGCAACCATCGTGTTTTTCCTTATATTTTTCATAAGCATAGATATCCCGGGAACGGCCAGGCTAGCGCCATGAGCTATAGCATCTACAGCAGAGTCCAGGATAAGTATCTTTGGTATATGTGATACCGCGACCTCTACCGGCATAATTATCCTTCTAAGCATACGTTCATCATTCTCTGTTCTCCATAAATAGAGCGCCTCGCTCAGCTCCTGAAGCCTTACAAGCGTCTCGTCCTCTTTAAAGGGTCCTGTACGCGTCCTTCTTAGCTCCCTCATATGAGCTCCTACTCCCAGAACTAACCCGAGATCGTGGGCAAGTTTCCTCATATATGTTCCTGCCTGACAACCTACTCTTACTACGCTGTATTTCCCAGTATGCTCTATGAGCTCTATATAGTATATTCTACGTGTTCTCAGTGTCCTCTTAACGCTCGACCTAAGAGGTGGTCTCTGATAAATTTCCCCTATAAATTCTTTAAGAGCCTCACGTACATCGCTCTCAGAGACTTCCCGGTGAAACTGTATAACCATGACGTATTCCTTTGTAGTATGGACAACGTTACCTATTACACGTGTCGCGTTTTCTAGAGCAACGGGCAGGACACCGGTGACTTTAGGGTTTCCCCGCCGCGGGCTGGCGCTCCCTACGGCTCAAGGGTTCCCCCGTGTCCTGCCCGCCCGAGGCCCAGCATCTTCTTTATCCATGCAACAACCTCATGGCTGGTGGGTCCCGGGGGCTTATCAAGATTGATCACACCGTTTCTTATATGCTCCTCAATACTTCTTCTACACGGATGAACACCATATGACCAATCAGTCTCCGCATCCCGCAGAATAATCCATTCATTACCTATTCCTGAATACTCGTTTAGTCTTCTAACAAAATCGATGCCGGGCTCCCCTGTCTCAGCCGCCATAGCCCACAGCACCTGTCTCATCTATGGATGTGACGTAACACGCGTATAGAACAAGGCTAGAGGATACTATATTTATTATCATATATGGTGATCAGAGAAATTCATTATTCAAATGCATCAAGACTACACGTTCTTTTAAACAATTTATATGGGGGAAAGCTTCGGCTTGACGACCTCTTTCATATAATCAGTTAACCCTGCCGCCGCTATAGCCTTCAGCACTTCCTCATCTGAGGCTCCTTTGCTTATATCTATCTTCTTATCTAGTGGAACTATATGTTTTATATTTACACGTCTTCTCTTCACACCTGTGAGGCTCTTCGGCCCTGTTATCAATACAAAGTTTTTACCATCGATTATGTCTACTATCACGCATTTTCTACCTGCCTCGCGACCATATATCTTTACGCAGATCCTGCCGATATCTATGGCGGGCACAGCCACACACCCCTTTAGAGCCACGTCGTACTTGAATAGTATTATACAGCTCCCTTCTAACTATTTGTCTGGTTCTTAAAAATTTTCTCTAGAAATACCTTGATAGTTTCAAAAACGGTCTCTATCGATGACTTCTCCGTGTTCACTACTAGATCGTACAAAGAATAATCATACGGATCAAAGCCATAATACTCCATAAATCTTTTTACCTGATAATATTCCCTTATCACAGTCTCCCGTAAGGCTTCGTCGAGCCTCTTGTTATCCCGCATAGCAATACGCCGAACCCTAACCTCCAATGGCGCTACGACAAGTATCTTGACAACATTATCCATATCAACAACCCATCCGGTCAGGTGCCCATCTATAACGACGCCACCCTTACGCGCAACCTCATAGCTTCTTCTATCTATCTCTAAGTCAATGGAGGGATCCCGTGACGCAATTATGCTAAGTTCCTCTAGCGACACCCCCCGCTCTCTCGCAATTTCACGAAACAATCTGCCTGCTGAATAATACCTCAAACCAAAATACCTAGCCACCTTCTTAGCCTGTGTCGATTTACCGCTTCCGGGCGGCCCGCTAAATATAATAACAGGCCCCATTGTTATTCACCGCTTTGTGCGCCCAAGTATTCCTTACTATTACTGTCGCTTCGGCGAAATAAATTGACGCTCTAACCATTGCCTCCACTACACCGTGTTTTATACAATATTGACAACAATCTGGATACAAAAATAACGTGTCAATATTCGGATTAGAACATAAATAGATACTTAGATACTTTATTCAACAACCTATGTATTTAAGAGAATAATTCTTCTACTACAACGATAATAGATTCGTATAGTAGTTAGAAAGAATTAATAAGGAAGCTGTTAAGGGAATCACGATATAGGTGCCTGGCGTTTATTGGAACACTTCCTCAAATATACTCTTCTTAAGCAACTTTGCCAGACAGCTTGGACATATATATCCCCCGTAAGGACGCTCTGGACGTTTCTTTGTTTTAGGCATATTACGTAGCTTATAGTTATATGTCCTGGGAACACCGTTAAGGGGGCGACCACATATGGCGCACCTGGCGGGGCCGGGTTTTCTCGGCTCGTAATGTATAACCACCCTGCCCCCCGGCGTTCTACGATATACGCGCCTCTTTGAATGGGTTCTCAGCGCCGGTCTAACCATAGCTTGTCACCATTAACTAGCCGTGGCGTGTACTCGGGGGATAAATGATTAATATGTACCCGTTAAATCTGTTTCCCCACTACGCGTCCTCGCAACCTTCACTGCACGCATGAACAGATAGGACGGCTGCATGAACGCTATAAACGCTATAAATATGACGTGCGTCACATATACGTTATCAATCCTACCCGTGATCAAGGGTATTGCGACAGGTATTTTCACTAATAGATGCTCAGGCGGGATCAACGAGTATATAATAGCTACCATGAGGCTATATGCTAAAACAAATA
>JALVHX010000097.1 GCA_027028805.1 Desulfurococcales archaeon
GCCCAGAGACAGTATCTTGGTGCCCCCTGCCTTGTCGCATGAAGACCCGATGCGTCTCCTAGACAAATGGCTCCACGCGGAATCCTTTATAATAATAGGAAGGAGCGTGGCGAGAAGCGACGCCCTCGACAAGGCCCTGGGCAAAGCCATGTATGTAGAAGACCTATATGATCCACGCCACCACCTCTACGTGAAACAAGTGCTCAGCACAATCCCCCACGGATACATAGAGGAGATCAACGCCACGCAAGCCCTCAGCCACGGAGCCATAGCCGTTCTAACAGCCAGAGACATACCCGGGGAGAACCAGGTGGGATACGCTGTCCCGGACCAGCCCCTCCTAGCCGAGAAAAAGGTGAGATACCACGGAGAGCCGGTAGCCCTCGTGGTAGCCGAGAACTACTATGACGCGCTAGAAGCCGTTGACCACGTAGAGATAAGGTACAGGCGCCTAGAACCAGTACTCGACCCCCTAGAGGCCCTTGAGAACAAGATCCTTGTACACGAGGAGCTGGGCTCAAACATAGCCTTCAAGACAAGGCTGATACATGGAGACGTGGAGAAAGGGTTCAAGGAGAGCAGCGTCATAGTAGAGAACACGTATAAGACACACCACCAGGAGCACGCCTACCTGGAGACTGAGGGAGCCATAGCGATCCCGCAGCACGATGGAGGCATAACGGTTATAGCCACCCTCCAGTACCCCCACCTAGGCCAGAGGATAATAGCCCGGGTTCTCGGGATAAGCCAGAACATGGTCAGGGTTATAACGCCATACATAGGCGGGGCCTTCGGCGGCAAAGACGACGAGGGCCCCCTGGTGGCGGCGCGCGCCGCCCTAGCCGCCTGGCTTCTCCGCAAACCAGTGTTCCTGACATATACGAGGGAGGAATCGATAAGGGTTCACCCGAAACGAGAAGCCACGATAATAAGGTATAGGAGCGGCGCCGACGAGGAGGGGAGGCTGCGCGCCATAGACGTCGAGATAATACACGACACCGGCGCATACACAAACAGGGGCCCCTTCATCCTATGGAGAGCAACAGTCCACGCAAGCGGCCCCTACAGGGTCCCCAACGCCAGGGTGCGCGGAGTCTGCGTCTACACAAACAAGGTCCCCCAAGGAAGCTTCAGAGGCTTCGGAAACCCCAGCGTACAGTTCGCGGCCGAGGCCCAGATGGATGAACTGGCCGCGAGGCTCGGCATGGATCCAGTCGAGATAAGGCTGAAAAACCTCCTCCGCCCAGGCGACGAGACGATAACAGGACAGGTACTGGACCATAGTGTAGGAATAGCGGAGGCCGTTGAGAAGCTAGCGGAGACCGCTGAGTGGAGGAGGCTGAGGGAGAGCGCTGAGAGATACAATAGGCGTGGAGGAAGATATAGGAGAGGCGTAGGCATCGGCGTGGCTTGGCACGGCATAAGCACCAGCCGCGGCGTACCCGACTGGAGCAACAGCTACGTGAAAGTCGAGAGAGACGGCTCGGTGACAGTGTACACCGGCATAGTAGAGATAGGCCAGGGATCCCCCTCCACGAGCCACCGCCAGATAGTGGCCGAGATACTCGGCGTATCCCTGGACAAGGTCAGAGTAGTCTTCGGGACAACAGACGCGCCCGACACCGGCGCAACACATGCCTCGCGGGGAACAGGCGTGGGAGCAATCGGGGTGCTCGTCGCGGCAGCCAAGATAAGGGAGAGGCTCGCCGCCTACGCCGCGGATCTCCTCCGCACAAGCCCCGACAAGATCGTTTTCCGCGACAACAAGGTCTGCGGCAGAGACACGTGTATACCCTGGGAGGAGCTCGTAGACAAGGCATATTCCCACGGCATAGAGATGACGGCCACAGGCTACTTCTTCCTCCCAAAGGGGAGCTTCGACAACGAGAGAGGCCAGGGACAAGCGTATCCCGCATACAGCTATGTGGCCCTGATCACCGAGGTAGAGGTAGATACTTATACCGGCAAGGCCCGTGTCCTCTCAGCATACCCCGCTCTCGCCTCGGGGAGGATAATTAACCCGCAGCAGGTTGAGGGACAAGTCGAGGGAGCAATAGTCCAGGGCCTCGGCTACGTGTTCATGGAGGAGCTCGTCTTCTCCGAGAACGGCGAGATACTAAACCCCAACCTAACAGACTACGTCATACCCACAGCGCTCGACATCCCCCTCAACATAGCGAAGCCGGTAGTCGTAGAAGACCTCTTCCGCTACGGCCCCTTCGGCGCCAAGGGTGTAGGCGAGATGGCGTTCATACCCCTGCCCGCGGCGATAGCCAACGCGGTCAGCCACGCCCTCGGGAAAAGAATAACCGAGCTCCCATTGACCCCCGAGAAACTGTTTTTCATAATAAAAGAGGCGCGGAGAGAGGGGTGAGGAGGCGGCCGTGTACTATAAGCTGCCGCGCACCAGGTACGTGAGGCCTAGAAGCCTCGGCGAGGCGCTCGAGATCCTCGCGGAGAACCCCGAGGCGGCTCCGCTGGCGGGCGGCACGGATCTCCTGGTCGACATGAAGCTGGGCCGCAGGCGCCCAGGGATACTCGTGGATATAAGGATGCTTGACGAGCTCCGAGGAATCACGGTGGACAACAACCATGTAGTCATAGGGGCGGCCACAACCCTCGAGGAGATACTGGGCAGCCCCGTTGTAGCCGAGAAGCTTCCACTGCTCAGAGAAGCCGTATACAACATGGCCAGCTGGCAGATAAGGAACATAGCAACCATAGGAGGAAACCTCTGCAACGCCAGCCCCGCCGCCGACACTGCCCCACCCCTCCTAGTATACGGTGCACAGTTGATCGCCCGCTCCAGGAGAGGCGAGAGAACCATAGCTATAGAAGACTTCTTCCACGGCCCGAGAAAAACCGCTCTCGAGAGAGACGAGATCCTGGCTGCGATACGCGTGCCGATTCCCCCCGAGAACCATGGAGCCGCGTTCATAAAGCTCGGGAGAAGAAACTCCTTCACACTATCAATAGTGGGCGTGGCGGCGGCCCTCACTCTGGGAGACGATGGAAGGGTTTCATGGATAAGGATCGCGTTAAACTCCGTGGCCCCCACGCCGGTTAGGGCGAGAAGCGTCGAGGCGGCTTTATATGGAAAAACATTATCCATGGAGGCCGTTGAGAAGGCGGCGGACAAGGTCATAGGCGACATATCGCCCATAAGCGATGTGAGAGCCAGCAAGAAGTACAGGGAGGAGATGGCGAGGGTTCTTGTAAGGGAAGCGGTTTTGAAAGCCGCGGATCGTCTACGCGGAAAACATAGACCCGTGGGGTGAGCCGCGGTGCCTGTGAGGTTCATGCTCAACGGTAGCCCGGTCGAGGTAGAGGCGCCCGACAACGAGATCCTCTTGGACACGCTACGCCATAGGCTGGGTGTGAAAAGCGTCAAGAGGGGATGCGAGACAGGGGAATGCGGTGCCTGCACAGTACTGCTCGACGGCAAACCGGTCTACTCCTGCCTCATCCTGACACGCATGGCGGAGGGCCACGAGATCACTACTCTCGAGGGGCTGCGAGACGATCCAGTCTTCAAGGCCATAACCCTCTCCTTCGCAGAACACGGAGCCGTGCAATGCGGCTTCTGCACACCAGGCTTCGTGCTCACAGCATACGTGCTGCTAAAACACAACCCTAGCCCCACGTGGAGCGAGGTAGCGAAAGCCGTTGAGGGCAACCTATGCCGGTGCACAGGCTACAAGAAGATAATAGAAGCAATACTCGATGCGGCCAAAAAGATACATACACACAGCAACGATGACAGCCAAGATAAATGAGGGGATCCAAGAGAAGCATCGGCCACAGAGACAGCCTCCCGCCCCGCCGCACGCGGTGCAGCCGGCTCGCCGGGATATAATTAATTTTTCAGAGATACAAATCTATACTTTAGGCCATCAATCAGAATACGGTTAAGCCTAGAAGAGTTCTCGTTATCACAAGACAACGTGTATAATGGGGCTAGGCTATGCGGCTTCCCCGAGGAGGCGGGGGTTGATACGGGTTGTCGCTTGACGAGGACATCGTGAAGTATTTCGTTGACAGCGTATCATATGTTCGGAGCGTCGACGGCTTTCTCGTGAAGCTCGGCTCGACAATCTACGCTATAGAGGATAGGTGTAGAGAGCCGTCATGCGACACGCGTGGCGCCGTGAAGGCTTTTCTCGATAACAGGGCTGTGGAGCAGAGGCTGGCCAGGCTCAAGTGCCACTGGGATATGGCTAGAGACCTTATAACAAGCGATCCCCGCCACGCGGTTCTCAGGAAATACCTTGACCTATTAGACGAGAAGATGAGCTCCCTCGAATGCGTCTCACCGGGCTCCCTTGTCTCCGAGACCCCTGACGCCCTGTGGCGCAAGGAGGCGCTCGAGAAGGAGGCTCCGAGAACCGTTGCTGTGCCGCGCCGCGACTATGAGAGGCTGTATAGGAGACTGGTCGTGGTGGTTGCGGCGGCCGCCCTGGCGCTTATAGCGATCTATCTCCTGGCCCGGCTCCTGCCATCCATAACAGGCCTCCTCTACGGGGCATCGCCCAGCACGGATAGTCTACGCGTCTACGTCCTCGGCCTCATAAACCATGAGAGAACGATCCGCGGCCTGCCCCCGCTAAAGCTCTTCCCTGACCAGGGGGTTGCCCAGAGACACGCGGAGGAGATGAGCAGATACAACTATATAAGCCACTGGGATAGAGCGGGCCGGCTCCCACATATAAGAT
>JALVHX010000098.1 GCA_027028805.1 Desulfurococcales archaeon
CAGCTGCTGGTACTGCTTCTTCTACGCGGAGGCAGCGGGCTACGTGTATGAGCCGAGCATAGACCAGATACTCGAGATGGTCCGCTCCGTGAAGAAGCAGGGCATAGCCGTCAACGTCCAGCTAACGGGCGGAGAACCCACTCTACGCGAGGATCTCGTCGAGATAGTGCGGGCCCTGAAGGCCGAGGGAGTCAAACACCTCCAGCTAAACACCAACGGGATAAAGTTCTCCGAGCTCTACTGGGAGGACCCCGCGAAAGCCGTGGAGTATGCCCGCGCCCTCCGCAGCGGAGGAGTTAACACTGTCTACCTGAGCTTCGACGGAGTAACACCTGTGACAAACTGGAAGAACCACTGGGAGATACCCTATATATTCGAGGTCTTCCGCAAAGCCAGCATGACCAGCGTCGTCCTAGTCCCCACGGTTATAAGGGGAGTCAACACACACGAGCTCGGCGCAATAGTAAGATTCGCCGCGAAACACCTCGACATAGTGCGCGGAATAGACTTCCAGCCAGTCAGCCTCACGGGCCTGATGAAGAGACACGAGAGAGCCAAATACAGGATCACGATACCCGACGCCATAAAACTAATAGAGGAGCAGACAGACGGAGAAGTAGCGCGCGACGCATGGTTCCCCATACCGGTCAGCGCCATATTCTCGAGGTTCATCGAGGGATTCAGCGGCCACTTCAAGTTCGAGATGGACAACCACCCGATGTGCGGAGCAGCCACCTACGTCTACGTCGACAAGAAGAACAACAACAAGCTAATCCCCATAACAAGCTTCGTCGACGTAGAAGGCTTCCTAGAATACCTCAGAGAGAAATGGGAGGACCTGGTAACCGGCGCGAGCAGGCTCATAACCGGCATGAGGATACTATACTCGCTCCGCAAATTCATAGACCAGAAGAAAGCGCCCGAGGGATTCGACCTATACAAGATACTATTAAACATAATAATACGTAGAAACTACGAGGCACTAGCAGAGCTACACTACAACATGCTGTTCCTAGGCATGATGCACTTCATGGACCTCTACAACTACGATATACAGAGAGTAATGAGATGCAACATACACTACGCGGTCCCCGACGGCCGCCTCATACCCTTCTGCGCATTCAACATATTCGAGGACATATACAGGGACAGGATACAGAGAGAATACGGGATACCGCTAGAAGAATACTCCAAGAAATACGGCCTAAAGAAGGGGATCGTGACCAAGAAATACATACGCGACCGCAGAAAACTCGAGTCAACAGAGCTATACCGCGAAACATACCGCGGCATAATAGAGCTGGTAACAAAGAAGTAGGCCCCACCAAAAATATTGTTTCACCGCTTCTTTCCGCCACCCAAACCTTAAACAATTAATTAATTTATATTAAACAAAGAATGGCAGCCGGGCGGGGATTCGAACCCCGGTCACGGGGGCTCTCCTGGCGGCCCCGTCCACAACCGTTCCCGGAAACCATTTTATCCAGGGAGCCGCCACCCAAAGCCCCGCATCCTTGGCCGCTAGACGACCCGGCTACATATCCACGTTATTCTCTCCCCGTACCGGGCTCTTATACCTAACCCTGGCAGACCAGGCGGCCGTACACATCAATGTATCACCTATATTAGTAGCTGTAACATTACCACTTAAGCAGGCAATATGTGTATCCAACCAGGGCGTATAGTTGCGGAGAGGTGGGCGCCTGCTCCATGGTTCCCCTGATAACGCTACTACTCGTCGTGTTGTTCTCGATCATAGTTGTCAGGATAGGCACCGTGGCACTCAAGATGACGGGGCTCAGCAGGGATGTCGCCGCGTTCCAGGCCCAGTCAGCTTTCTCCGGGGTAGGCTTCACCACCTCTGAGTCAGAATACGTTGTCTCACACCCGGTTAGGAGGAGGATCATACGCATCCTCATGCTACTAGGCAGCGCCGGCTTCACATCGGCCATGGCCACCCTCGTGCTCACATTCATCAACACCACGCAGGAGGAGATGATCCATAGAGGGATCCTGTTGTTCATAGGCCTAGCCGCGCTCTGGTTCTTCGCGCGGAGCAGGCTAGTAGACAAATGGCTCAGCCTAGTCATAGAGAAGGCTCTCGAACGCTTCACTAACATAAAGCTCTATGACTACGAGCAGCTCCTGGGGCTCAGCAGGGGATACTCCATAGCAACCTTCAAGGTGAAGCCGGATAGCTGGCTGGCCAACAAGAGGCTCGGCGACCTAGGGCTCCACGACGAGGGAGTGATCATACTCGGCGTATATAGAGTCGTCGATGGCAGGGAAGTCTACTATGGCGCCCCCCGAGGCGACTTCATAATACTTCCGGGAGACACCGTTGTATGCTACGGTCCCGAGGATACTCTGCGCGAGCTCTCGCAGAGAATAAGGGGGCCGAAAGGCGACGAGATGCATAGGGAGGCTGTGCAGAGAGAGATGATACGCCGCATGGAGGAGGAGCGGAGCCTTGAGGCTGGAGGAGCAGGGGCCGGCTAGCCTCATAGCCGAGCTGCTGACACAGGATCTGCTCGAGAGATATCCTGGGCTGGGTGAAGACGCCGCTCGTGTAGCGGAGGAGGTTGTCAGGAGACATATGGAGGAGATAAGAAGTATCAAGGCACAGACACCCGAGGAGCTCCGGCGGACACGCGTCTACAGGCTTCTAAGAAAGAAGGCAAGGCACATCGCTTATTACCGGCTGAGACGCTTCAAGCAGAGCCTATCCACCGATATATGCGGGGTCATTGAGGAATGCGGCGACCAGTGCCTCCGAGAAGCCGCGTTTCAGGCGCTCCAAGGCCACGCCTCCACGAGGGAGAGGCTTAGCTACGCCGAGAAACTATACTCTACTATATGGAGCATCATAGGCAGGCCTAGGAGCATCATCGACTATGGATGCGGCCTCAACCCGGCCATGGCTATCATGTACTCGTGGCACGCGCCCACAGTATACTATGCCGTGGACAAGGATCCCGTGATAGTATCCATACTCCGGTGTCTCACACCCCTATTCAAGGCCCGGGGAACAGAGCTCAGAGTAATAAAGGCGGACCTCTGCAGGCACCCGCCAACGCCCAGGGTGGATGCCGCCTTTATATTCAAGACACTACACCTCCTCGAGCGGCTCAGGAGAGGCTGCGGCACAAGGCTCCTCGACACCGCTAGAAGCAGCTTCGTAGTCATAACCGAGGCCGCGCGCTCGCTCACACGTGGAGAAGATATTCTTTCCAGGGAGAAGAGGTTTCTGAGAAAAATAATATCCAGCTCCATGGCCGCGTACAGGATTATATATGAGGGAACAGTGGGATCCGAGTACATGGTTGTACTCGAAAAAACACTGTAGGCGTCACGGGTTAAGTTCTCCAGCGCCTCCGCCTAAGAAACACTCCTCCTCCTATACGCGCCGAGCAGTGCAGCGGCAAGGATTAGTATTGTCGCCGAGGCCGCGTACGCCGCATAGCCTAGGGGCTCAGGCACGGGCACCGGGACAGCCGTCTTACCTGTGGAGGCTGTGTACGCCGCTACCCCGGCCACGGCATCGGCCGCCGCCCCGGTGTAGTCCTCCGCAGAGTACTCGTCGCCTCTCGGGGAGCCGAAGCCTATGTATGCTATATAGGTGCTGTTGTTGTCGAGTAGGGCCAGCGTGACCGCCGCCCCCTTAATGGCTCCCAGGCTCGTGGCAGCGTAAGCAACTGTCTCCACGCGCCGTGTCCTAGAGGTCGTGTTTATGCCTCTATAATACACTGTGCCTATGCCGCGCGTGGATAGCTTCTGGGGTGTTCTGGGGGCGTAGCCGGGGAGTGCTGGATGCGGCTTCTCTATTATCATGTAGGGCTGTGTGCCGGGCTCCACTGTTCTCTCGAACGGGGCCGGATAGCCTGCGCCGAGCACTTCCTGGGCGTAGCTATATATGGTTTCCCCGGCGCCCCCCATGGGCGAGTCTAGTATTATGATGCTCTTGTTGAAGGCGTAGGCGGCCGCGTATAGGTTGATCACCTGTTCCTGACTGGTGTTCTCCGGGAGATCAGCTACTATGACGACATCGTATAGGCTCATGTTTATCCAGCCGCCGGTATAGTTAACCATGTCGATGCGGAGGCCGCGTCTCTCCAGGGCCTGTTTCATGGCGTCCGTGCCCCCTATTAGCGCCGCGTGTATAGTGTGGTTGCTGAGCGTTATACCGTAAACCTGGCCTGGCGAAGGAGTGATCGTGAACACCGCCGGCTCTACTCCCACGCCATATATGTGTACGAGGCTGTTGTAGGGGAGCAGGGGTATCTGCGACGTGTTCGAGGATACATAATAGTGTTCTATATATGTCTCCGTCTCAACTGTGACGAAGCAGGGGGCTGGCGTGTTTATTATGAGGAACGCGGCTATGCTGAGAGGCTCGAGCTCCACATCAATGATCGCCGTGTTCCCCACAGCCCCCGGCGCCGCGGGGGAGAGGCTGTTTATCGCCCCGAGGGATGTGCCGCCCTGGCCCAGGTACTCCTGTATCATCTCATCCCACTGCGTGTCGCGTGCAAACCTTAGCGCCAGGTATCTATCCTTGTAGCTGTTCCACGCCATGGGGCTCGGCATCCATATGGTTGCGCCATGAGAACCGGGGAGATCCCCGGTGTGCCACTCGTTGATGACGGCTTCCTGGAAAGTGTTTAGGAAAAGCGTTATCATGTCCTGGAGAACGGTGTCGCTTGT
>JALVHX010000099.1 GCA_027028805.1 Desulfurococcales archaeon
CCCGGTTATACAGAGAAGCCCCAGGGCTATAATGATGGAGGTCGAAGCCCTCTACAGGCACGGGGCCAGGCACTTCAGGCTGGGGATGCAGAGCGATATCCTCGCATACATGGCCAGGGGGATGGGCATCGAGGAGTACCCTGAGCCCAGCCCCGAGGCGCTGAGACAATTGTTCACCGGGATAAGGAGGGCGGCGCCGGGCCTCCGGGTACTCCATATAGACAACGTCAACCCGGCTACGATCGCGAAGCACCCCGAGAAGGCTGAAGAGGCTCTCCGAGTCATAGTAGAGCACCACACGCCCGGAGACGTCGCGGCCATGGGGATAGAGAGCTTCGATCCCCGCGTCGTCAAGATGAATAACCTCAAGGTCTACCCCGACGAGGCCCTGGATGCGATAAGGATAGTTAACAAGGTGGGGGCCAGGCGGGGCTGGAACGGCATGCCCGAGCTCCTCCCAGGCATAAACCTCCTCTACGGGCTACCCGGCGAGACCCGGGAGACATACCGCATAAACTACGAATACCTTAAACGCATCATGGAGGAGGGCTTATTGTTCAGGAGAATAAACATACGCCTAGTATCTGTCCTGGAAAATACGCCCCTCTGGCTCCACAGGGATACAGTGGAGAACACTATAAGACGGCACCGGCGCCTCTACATGGCCCATAGGAAACGCGTCATGGAGGAGATAGATAAGCCTATGCTGAAGAGAATACTTCCACCGGGAACAGTGCTGAGATACCTGTACACAGAGACACAGGTGGGAGACTATACATATGCGAGACACCCCGGAAGCTACCCAGTCCTAGTAAAGATAAGGGGCAGACACCCCCTGAGGAGACCCGTTGACGCGGTGGTTAGATCTCATTCGTCTAAAAGCGTTGTGGCGGAGATATACACCGCTTCTCCGGCAACCAGTGCAGCCCGGTGAGCGGCAAGTAATACCCATAGCGGGCACTATAAGTATACAGTAATTCCTAACAGTATGCAAAAAATAGTTATTTTATGAAAACACGGTGCTCTCATAGAACCGATCGGGATCACTCGCCGCTGATCTCCTCTTCCCCGGAGTCCTGTGCACCAGCCTCTCCTTCTCCCCCACTAGTCCCCGTCTCCCCGGGCTCCTGGGATTCCTCCTCTCTCCCAGAGGCCTCCTCGGCAGACTCCTCTCCACCCTTGATAGGCGCTTCTACGCGGCTGGCCGGCCTCTCCTTGGCCAATATGAGCATTTCCTTGGTTAGGTATACTACTACTGGTAGCAGTATGAGGGCGAACGCTATAGCCAGCCCCCACGACAATGTCTCTATGATCCTCGTGGTCGTGGCGAACTGGGCGAATATGCCGCCTATACCTATAACAGTGAACACTAGTATCATGAGGAACTGTGTTATCGGGGCCAGGCTGTGGAACTCCGGATAGGCCTCAACTATGAGCCTCACGCTTATATCAGCTATTATTATGCCGCCGGCTATTATCAGCACGCCGAGTATTAGCGGGTAAACAAGGCTTCCCTGAAGCTCCAGTAGCTGGAGAGCTATGGTGAGGACGACCGCCACCAGGCCCAGCATTATGAGGCTCTCAACCATCTTCGATATATCCTTGTATCTACCGCTTATGCTCGCCTCCAGGAACTTGCCCACGTAGCGGGCGAGCCCGAGGCTTAGTATGAGGCCTAGCGTCAGCACCGCTATGCCTCCGATCAGCTTCGGCAGATACAGGGCGACGCTATATATCAGGGCGCCGGTAGAACCACCTATGTTGAGTATGTCGACGGCCGCCACTATAGATATCGCTATCACGAACGCCTTCGTCAAGCCGCCCAGCAGATCCGATAAGTCGAGGCCTAGATCCTTTACACTTTTACCGAACTCCGTCTTCTCGAGAGGCTTCTCAACGATCTCATTCACTATCTTGTTAACAGCCTTACCGGCTATATCGCCTATATAATAACCTATGAACAAGACGATGAGGGCTCCTATAACGTTTGGTATGTAGAGTATTATCGCCTGTACCGCGCGGACAAGACTATTAACTATCTCGGCAACGGGATCCATACGGTGTTCACCTCTTTATTAGCCTTATACATGATTATATGGGGGGCTTAATAAAAAGATGACGCATATTCTCTGCATGACGGTAATACTATATTTCATAAAATATTATATCGTGTATGGTTATTTTAATTTAAAAATATATCTATTATTTATATGGTATTTCTAGAATACTGTAGAGGTATATAATACCCACTAATGTGGGATATACTTGGTGTGAAGCAATAGTAGGATAGGCTAACCTAACATAAACTAGTTAAAAGTAATAATCAATAATATACAGTGAACAAGGGTGCTTATGATGAAGAAACCCCTTATGACGCGCAGAAGCTACGGCCTCAGGCTGAGGCCTGGGCTAGAGAAGAGGCTTGAGAAAGCGATAAGGATCATTGGTAGAAGCCCCTGGATAATGCATTTCAACACCGGGGCCTGCAACGGATGCGACATCGAGGTGCTGGCGGCGCTCACACCCCTCTATGACCCGGAGAGGTTCGGCGTAAAACTGGTTGGGTCGCCGAGGCACGCCGATATATTATTGGTGACGGGCGGGGTCACGGAGAGAAGTGGCGTGGCTCTCCGGAGAATATATGACCAGATGCCGGAGCCTAAGGCGGTTGTGGCCGTGGGGACATGCGCTATAAGCGGCCACGCCTTCGCCCAGGGCTACAGCATACTCGGCGGAGCAGACACAGTGGTTCCCGTAGACGTCTATGTATCGGGATGCGCTCCCTCACCCGACCAGATCATACTTGGGATCGTGAAGGCCGTAGAGATCCTTGCTGAGAAGTACCGCGAGCTAAGGGGGGAGAGTGAGGAGTGAGGCTCGTAGAGGAGGCCAAGGATCTCTTCCCCGATGCGGGGGTGGAGGAGCTTGGCCCCAGGAGGGTGCTCGTAGACCTGGGCGGCGACCCCGAGGCCGCCTATAGGGCGGCCGAGAAGATCGTGGAGAAGTACGGAGAGACAGGGCTATACCCCGTGACGGTGGCGAGCGTTGACAAGCCACATAAGAACGAGATCATCGTCAACCACGAGATCTGGGTGTACTGGAGAGGCCTCTTCGTCCTCAGGACGCATCTACCACGCGAGAATCCCTCCATGAAGAGCCTGGCACCCATCCTCCCGGGCTTCGCGATAGATGAGAACGAGCAATATGATCTCATGGGCGTGTTCTTCAGAGACCATCCCGGCCTCAAGAACCCGCTCTTCAAGCCGGTATCCCTGGGCAAGAACACTTATCCACTGAGAAAAGACTGGGCCATAAAGAGACGGGATCCCAAGAGGCTCCCGGAGAGAATAGAGCCCGAGCCTCCGAGAAGCGTTGTGGGGTGCCAGCGCGTAGTACACATACCCATGGGGCCACAGCACCCGGCCCTCCACGAGCCGATAGCCTTCAGGCTATACGTTGAGGGAGAAACGATAGTGGGCGTAGAGCCCGTTGTCGGCTTCAACCATAGGGGGATAGAGAAGCTCGTGGAGACAAAGAACTATCACCAAGCCCTCCACATATGCGGCAGGGTATGCGGCATATGCAACAACAGCCATACAATGGCGTTCGTAGACGCGGTGGAGGCTTTCACTCCCATAAAGGTTCCTGAGAGAGCCCGGTGGCTCCGGGTCCTAGCCCTCGAGCTTGAGCGTATACATAGCCACATGCTGGTAAACGCGGTCATGGCTGAGGTTATTGGATACGATACGTTGTTCATGTACATCATGAGGGACCGCGAATACATCATGCAGGCCAAGGAGCTCTTAACGGGCAACAGGGTTCTAAGCGACTACATAGTGATAGGAGGCGTGAAAAGGGATCTAAAGCCCGGGGTGGCTGAGAAGATCAAGAAGATCGTGGAGAAAACCATCCCGAGGCTCGAGCACTACAAGAAGGTGTTCATGGAGGATCCATTGATAAGGAAGAGGCTGGAGGACGTTGGCAGGCTGAAGCCACGCGACATAGTCGGCATGGGGCTCCTCGGCCCCGTGGCGAGGGCCTCCGGGGTTAAGACCGATGTGAGGAAAGAGGATCCGCACGAGATATATGATCAGCTGGAATGGGAGATGAAGACCAGGGACGAGGGAGACTCGCTGGCCAGGATGCTTCTGCGATGGGACGAGGCATTGGAGTCTGCTAAAATGATCCTCCAGATCCTGGAGCGCCTGCCCCAGGGCAACCCCGTGCCGAGGGCTCCGTGGATGAAGTTCCCGCCGGGCACGGGGATATCGAGGGTGGAGGCGCCGCGCGGCGAGCTAACATATTATATAGAGAGCGATGGCAAGCCGAGGCCTTACAGGGTGAAGATAAGGACGCCGAGCGTCCACAACGTCTACAACGGCTCGGTTTTCTTCCGCGGAGCCTATCTAGCGGACGCCCCCGTGATCCTGGTGAGCTATGATCCATGCATATCCTGTATGGAGAGATACCTCGTGGTGGATATCCGGAGCAACAAGAAGTATCTAGGAATAGCGCGTGGAGGTGAGCTACGGTTAAAGCCCCTGTCCTCCTAAAGGAGACCCTGAAAAACCTCTTCAGGAAACCGGAGACCAGGCCGGGGATCGCGTCGCTTAGGACAGGCGAGTACAGGGGTGTTCAGAGAGTAGATATAACTAAATGCATAGGATGTAGCCTCTGCTCAATACACTGCCCG
>JALVHX010000100.1 GCA_027028805.1 Desulfurococcales archaeon
GCGGCGTCTAATATAATGTATGATCTCCGCGCAGAGAACCTTATATTCCCCGGTAAAACGGCCAGTGTACATCCATTCCATAGCCTATATCATGTTGTTAACAAAATGAAAATGCTCTACCTAGACGCCTTGACGGTATATGATGGGAGCCGTGTGGTGGGAGTTGTCTCAGCTAATAGACTGCCGTTCATAGCGCTAGAGGACTCAGTTACGGGCATCAGGAGCCGCCGCCTATTATGGGTACGTAAGCTTGTAAAAGGCGCAGCCAGGAAGGGTAGGTATGTTAAGATAACACCGTTGCTTGCAATGGATGTTATGGTGCCTTATCGCAAACATATAGCGCCGGATACCGCTGTTAAGGCCGCTATAGAAATGATGTTTAAGGAAAGATTAAACGGCATCCCGGTGCTCAGCGAGGATAGACAGATAGTTAGTGTGATATCAAAGAACGATATACTTAGGGAGCTAGCAAGAAGGGCATTGCGGGCAGCAAAGATAGAGAAAAAGATCGAGGTCGAGACCGCGGCCGAGTAATCCGAAGGAGTTTATTTTCATTATCAAAAATATACTCTTTTTAAATAGTAAGTTATATTTAATCAGTTATTCTTCGCAAAGTAACGTCTAAGGCCTTTTAGAATACATCTTTTTATGGCGCCGGGGGCGGGATTTGAACCCGCGCGCCCCCCGTGGAGGCAGTGGGTCTCTCGGGCCATCATATGCCGGAAAAGGTCTCGAGCCCACCCCCTTAGGCCGCTCGGGCACCCCGGCGCCTTCTCTCATGTAGTATTTTTGATTATTTTGGTGGCTATAAATGGTGCGGCGGCCGGGATTTGAACCCGGGATCTCCGGCGGTCCACCCCATGGCTTCAGCCTAGTTGGCAGGCCGGCGTCCTAGTCCAGGCTAGACGACCGCCGCGCCCTTGTTTTAGGGGGATAGTGTTTTGGGAATATATGGTTTTTGTTCTCAACTATATGTGGCGCCGGGGGCGGGATTTGAACCCGCGCGGGGGTACACCCCACCGGCGTCGCCCCTTTGGCCGTGTGCTTAGCAGGCCGGCGCCCTACCAGGCTAGGCGACCCCGGCTCTGGAATATGTTATAGAATAGATTGGATTTTTATTTCTTGTTCTTATCTAGGGGAAAAACAGTGGTTTTTCTCTGAGGCTTATGAGTGGTATCGCTACGCCAGGGCGTGGGCTTTTGCTAAACGATAGGCTTTCCCGTTCATGTGTGTCGACGAGTATGTAGTTGTTTTCTAATATTTTCCGGGCTTCCTCCCCTGACGCAGCATAGTAGTAGAGCACGGGGAGCCCGTAATATTTATAATAATCACGTATCACGGTCATGAATGCTAGTATAGTCTTATCTCCGTCCCTGTATTTTATGAGATACATGACCTGTCCTGGTGCCATAAAAGTCATTACGAGTCTGACCAGATCGTTTAGTGTGTTGACCTGAACAGGCATAAATTTTTCAGTAATCTCTTTAGTAGACATCTCTTCACACCTCCTCATATTTGTGTACATGTGTTTTTCTGCGTATTATACGGTTTATATTTGACAGCCATAGACGTACGAGCATTTTATCTGTTATCCCCTTAATTTCTCGTTCACTATCTACTAGTGTATCTAGATCCAATACGAGGATCTCCGGCTCTATTGTTCGTTTCTCATATATAACGCGGCCGTTATAATCAATAATAAGGGATGGTGTGGTGGCTATTATTCGGCCCTCGTGATAAATTGGCGACCCGCAGAGAATTATAGGCGTGGAATTTTCTTTGGCGCGTATTTTAGCGTAATTTATTATTATGTCTAAATCCTTGTCTGGTTTTAGCGGTGTATAATATAGCTGTGTATTTAGAAACCTATATATACGTGCTATATCCGGTTTTATCAGCTCTTCATAAAGTATAGGTGCATAGGCGTTTCCTCTAATCTGGAACACTTCTAGTTTAGAATCGATTTTTCCAGGTGATATACCATAAGATTGTTCTTTATTAGATAATATTATCTTTCTGTATTTACCGCGTAATAAACCAAAATTATTTATAGCTATGCTGGATATATAAATATGTGAGCCAGATTTTTCATAAGCAGAACTTAAAATTATTGCTACGTTATTCTCGAACGCATACTCTTTTATTTGTTCATAGACACGGCTATTGGTTGACACAGCGTATCTAGATATTCTATGTTTTTCATTAATACTGAGTAGTTCTACTAGGGGCCCATTGAATACATATGGCGGAAGAATTATTGTACGTATTTTATTTATCTTAGCCACTCTTAAAACTTTTTTTATTAATCTTATATTAGTTTTTTTAGAGCGAAACACTATTGGAATATGCGCTATGCCTAGATAGTTTTCTCCAGATGTATCTCCTATATACGTTACATCTAGTTGTTTTATTGTTTTTTCAATAAAATCATCTATTTCGCGTCTCCGCATATTATCCTCCTGTACTCATCGCTCTTTGTCCGAGTTATTTCTACTACGTCTCGATGTATCTCTCTAAGTACCTCTTGATAATCTATTTCGCCGTTCTCTATTTTTTTCATGAGTTCTTCCAATCGACGTGTTGTTTCTACACTCACATATTTTCCATAATATTTCTCGAGAAACTCCATGACATAGCGTGCGCGCGGCATGGGTAAAAGTGCTTTTGTGCGTCCAATCGTTCTCACGTATCTTCTATCCAGGAGAGTTTGTATTATCTTGGCATAGGTACTTGGCCTTCCTATACCGTTTTCCTTCATCCACCGTATAACATCATGGTATCTGGCTAATGGAGGGTTAACACGGCGTGCTTCAATTATTGGGTATTCGCCAGGCTTTATAGGAGGAGATATTTCTATTACTGGATAAATAATTGTAAACCCGGGCTCTTTGATACCTATCGCGAGCTCGAGCGGAATTGCGATGTGATCTAGTTGTATTAGGGCTTTTTGTTTAACTATCTTTGCAGGCGGCATCTGGCTGGCTATGAACCGCCTAAATATTAAGTCGTAGAGCATGTAGTGCATCCTTGTGAGAGGACGTACAGTTTGTATTATGCCTTCTCTTACCAGTTCTGCAAGCCTGTCTGCGTCTATAGGCCTAGTAGGCCGTATGGCCTCATGGGCCCCCCCAGTCCCCCAAGTGCGTGGGTGAAAGTATTTAGAATACTCATCTCCATACCGCTCAATAAGCCACTGTTTAGCAATGTTTATTCCGGCGGAGCTAATTCTAGTGCTATCAGTTCTATGATAAGTTATGAAGCCCATCTCAAAAAGCTCCTGTGCAAGCTGCATTGTGCGCGTAGTTGATAATCCTAATACACGTGAGGCCTCTTCGAGAAGAGTATCCGTTGTAAACGGTGGTGGGGGAGATATAATGTCTTCCAGAGTATCCTTGACAGATATCCGCGCCTTAAGTTTTTTTAGATCCCTGGGTCTCTTTAGCCCAAGTTTCTCTATAGCCTTTTGATCTATTTCGAAATACAGGCGGTGCCCATCTATACTAACTACGGCGCCGTAGCGCAGTTTTCCATATTTTGCCGGATATTTTCTTTCTAGAAAACGTTGTAAGATGTATCCGAGGACAGGTGTTTGTACACGGCCAGCGCTTAGATTTCTCACGATAGCACAACAGTCTATATCTTCTATCTTCTTAACCGCTTTCAGGTACTCGCTACAGTATTTGGGCCATAGGTCGTACCATAGCTTCTTAGAGAGCGCAAAGCCGATCCAACGGTCTTCTATCCTTCTAACGATCTGGGCTTTTACCAGGTTTACGTTGAAGTCGCGGGGATTGTGAAGTGCCTCTAGTATTGCACGCCGTGTTACTTCGTGAAACTCTATGCGTCTTATCTCCTTGGTGTAAGGCTCTATTAGAACCCTGATGTCCCATCCTATTTTCTCTCCTTCAGTATCGGGGTCTGTTCCTATAAGTACTATATCTACTTCAGAGGACAGCTCGCGGAGTGCGTCGACGATATAGCGTTTAAAGGATATTATGGGGGCTCCGCATTTTGGACATAGATACCTGCCAGCCTTTTTCTCTAAAGCATCATCCGTAAACTGGTGACCGTTTTCGCATTTCTTTATGTCAGTATATATAGGGATAACTCTATTGTTCACTATCGTTATACCGTATTCAGGCTCGGTTCCTGGAATATTTGTTCGTCCGATCATATATAATTGTTTAATGGTTTCATCTATGTATTTGTCATCTACGGCGAGGTCATATACATGGCCGACGCTTGCCACAATGGATAGAATATAGTCGCCCGTAGTGACCTCGTATACGCGTATATTGGGTTCTATTATCCTTATGCTGGGTCTTCCGAAGAAGGATGCTATGGTTCTGGCCTTGTTCGGTGATTCGACGATGAGTAGTGCCGAGCGCGATAACTCGATTTCTTTAAATCTGCTTATTTCGCCGGCAAGTATTTTCTTTACGAGCTCGCGCTCTCTCTGGATCTCTTCTATAAGTCTCCTTATGTCGACTCTTGTTAACTCTGTAAATTCAAAGCCCTCGTAAAGCCACCGCATTCTCCTCTCTAATCCGTTGAGGAGCCGCATATCATCTACTATTATTACCGAGAGGCCGCGCGTTATCCCGCCAGGATATAGTCTAGAGGTTCTTCCGCTGGCCTGAATATAGGTTGCGGCATCGGGTATCATTATGTATTTTTTGCCGCCTTCCTCTGTTATTGCTACGTATTTGTTTCTGCGAAGAGCCTCCCATATATCTGGCCGCGATAACAGGTTGCGTGCATACATTAGTGCTTCTATAAGCATTCTCAATAGCGTGTTCTCAATAGCGTCGATTTTTTTCTCTCCGCGCTCTATTTTATCGAGCTCTCTAAGAAGCTCCTCATTTAGCCTAGCAATGGCGGCGGTGGATAATCTTCTAAGCCGTGTAGTTATCCTTCCTATATAGGTTTCTATACGTTTAAGCTCCTCGCCGGTCACGATATCCCTAAGTATACTGAGTACACGTATTATATCTCCTATGCGTGGGGATTCTAGATGGGTGCTGAATTTATGGCGTGGTACGCCTACGAATATGGCATATTTTACTCGAGCCGGCATATCTAGGCCGCGGACCATTACTCCGTAATAAGTGGCGACGCCCACCAGTACATCTATTTCGCCTTTTTCGAATTGTTTAAGAATACTTACACTCTTTTTTGAATGAAATGCTTCAGCCCTTATACCATTTCTACGCATCTTATCTGCAAGGTTTTCGGCATAATTGATTCCTCGATCAATTGTTACAAAGATCAGGCCCCCGTCGCCAAGCATTTTTACTAGTTTGATAGCCTCGTCATCCATGCTGTCCTCTGGTAAAACGTACGTGTCTACGATATTCCTAATGGCTTCTGAACGACTGCCTGCCTCGAAGCCTAGCAGTATACGGAATAGACGAGGGTATATTCCTCGGGGCCGCCCCGTGGCACTTGAAACAACGAGTATTGTTTTAATTCTTCTACGGGCTGCGCTTATCTTCTTCTCAATTCTCTCTATTTCCTTTAGGATCTCTTCACGTTTACCGGGTTCCAGCCGCCTAGATAGACTTTGTCTGAGTCTATATAAGTTGAGTGCTTCATCGATCTCGTCATCAGAGAAACCTAGTACTTTTAGTAGTCGGCGGATCATTTTTCCACTACGTAAGATGGCGTCTACATCGTCTACAGCTACAAAGTAGATATTCTTGTTTATGAGTAAACTATGATGCTTATGTAGGAATTGTGAAGTAGTGAGAAGTATATCGAAGTCACCTGTTTCTATAGCACTAAGTATCTCCTCGCGTTTCTTCTTGGATATTCTGCCATGAAACGCTATTATTCGAAGCGATAGGTCAGCGTTTCTGGCGAGCGTCTGCATTTTCTCGTATGCCTGTAAGAGAAGTGGTGTTGTTGGAAATATGAGATAAGATTTCTTTTTCTTTTTCGCGAGGTATAATGATATAGATAATATGAACATTGTTTTACCCATGCCCGTCGGCGCTATTATGGAGAAGCTCTTGCCCTTTACAACTCGCTTTGCCCATGTCCTCTGTGCTCCCCAGAAATGGAAGCCTTTTGTTGCTTTCTCGAAGAATTTTTCTATATTATTAACTTCTTTTTCTATATGAAATAGTTTATTTATATTGCCGGGCCTTGTTATTAATTCTTTATATATTTTAAGAAGTTTATATCTGTCCTTTGTACTCAGTATTTTGTTAATATTAGTTTCTAAGGTTTCTGGCGGTAGACATGATATGCATGGAGCCTTATATAGAAGTCGATAGTCGCTTGATGCGCCATTGCAGTTGGGGCACGAGAATTTGTAGATCCCCATTGTATTATCAATTTCCTTTAGTTGTTGCGGCATAACTATCACTTTCAACGAATTGTGGCGGTCTAATGAAAATAAGGTTATGGATTGGTATTAAAAGGTGTTGAGGAGAGTGGTGTGGTGTATCTAGCGTAGTTCTATTATCTTGGCGCCGCCTGGGCCGCCCTTAAATACCTTGTTATGATATACTATTATGCCCTTATCCGTTATCTCGAATGGGTGTCTCCTCATACTATGTTTAGTGCCTCTCATTTTCCATACAATTAGACTCCTGTAGAGCTCACCGCTATATTCATCGAGATCGAGTCTGACTATTCCGTCTGCTGCGTGTTCTACTCCGGGGCCGCCGAAACCTCTCTCGGTGACGGAGACCTGTGATATGAGTATGCTAGTGGTTCCCATGCCGCTTAGAACTTTTTTTAGTTTAAGTACCACGTCGCGTGCTATGACTGGCCGTGTAAGATAAATAGTGGATACAGAGTCCACCACTACGCGTACTGCGCCGGTTTCTCTTATGGCTTGTCGGAGGACACCTATGAGCTGGTCGATGTCTCCTGGGTTGCGTACCACGTATTTTTCTCTTTTGGCGGCTTCTCCTATTCCTCCTGTAAAAGCGTCGATTATAGCGAAGGTTCCTTCTCGTTCATAGTTCTTTACATCCCATCCGAACTGCTTCATGTTTAACCTTACTTGTACAGGGTGTTCTTCTAGCGCAACATATATTCCTGGTTCGCCTAGTTGAAGGCCGTTCCATAAATATTGTTGGCCGAAAATAGTTTTTCCTGTGCCGGGTCCGCCGCTTAACAGGACTACGTTTCTCTTAGGTATGCCGCCATACAATATTTCATCGAAGCCGGGTATGCCGGTTTTTACTCGTTCGAGCATATAGCGTCACCCAGCTTGTTTATAGTGTTGAGCTCTGATTATTAATAATAATCTATATCCAGCTATATAAAGTGTGATGGCTATATTTTTAAGATATTTTATATTAATTAATATAATTCTGACTATATATAATCTGCTATATTAAGATGTTATTTTATTTATGAATAACTGCTTAATATTTGAAGAGGCCGAGCTAAGGGTTAATAGTGGCTTCTCTATAATGTTTAACGGTGAGGTGGCGTACATGGGGCGTGAAAGCAGAGAGGTAAGAATACGTGTAGCGGAAGCTAGGCAGAGAGATGTTGGCCGTAAAATAGTACGTATAGATAGAAAAACAATGGCTAAGCTAGGGGTTTCTACAGCCGACTTCGTAGAAATTGAAGGTCCTAAGGGTATAGCGGTGGCCCAGGTTTGGCCGGCTTATCCAGAGGACGAGGGCAAGAATATTATAAGAATAGATGGTTATCTCCGTGCAAGCATAGGTGTCGGTGTTGGAGATATAGTTGTTGTTAGAAAGGCAAAGGTTGAGCCGGCTACCAGAATCGTCTTAGCTCCCATGGAGCCCATAGTGTTCGGGCCGGAGTTTCGTGAATATATTAAGCAGTTTCTGATAAGGAAGCCAGTGATACGTGGTGAAATACTTGTACTCCCAATATTCTCCGGCTCATTGCGTCTTCTAGTGCTATCTACGCAGCCTGGGCAAAAGGTGTATGTTACCGATGAAACCGAGGTTATCGTGAAAAGCGAGCCCGTAACCGAAGAGGTTGCAGAACGGGCTCGTAGGATCCCTAAGGTTACCTGGGAGGATATTGGCGATCTCGAGGAGGCTAAGCAAAAGATAAGGGAGATCGTTGAGCTCCCTATGAAACATCCAGAGGTGTTTAAGCATCTAGGAATAGAGCCTCCTAAGGGTATATTGCTTCACGGCCCGCCCGGCACGGGTAAAACACTTCTCGCAAAGGCGTTGGCGAACGAGATCGGCGCTTATTTCATAGCAATAAATGGTCCAGAAATAATGAGTAAATACTATGGTGAAAGCGAGCAACGGCTTCGCGAGATATTCAAGGAGGCAGAGGAGAACGCGCCAGCAATCATCTTTATCGATGAGATCGACAGTATAGCGCCGCGGCGCGAGGAGGTGACTGGCGAGGTCGAGAAACGGGTTGTCTCACAGCTCCTCACATTAATGGATGGCCTCAAGGAGCGTGGGAAAGTCATAGTGATAGGTGCAACTAATAGGCCGGATGCCCTTGACCCTGCTCTGCGGAGGCCTGGAAGATTTGATAGGGAAATAGAGATACCGCCTCCGGATAAGAGGGCTAGGCGAGAAATACTCGCTGTACACACACGCAACATGCCGCTTGCCGACGACGTTGATTTAAACAAAATCGCGGAAATGACGCATGGGTACACGGGAGCTGATCTGGCTGCGTTAGTTAAAGAGGCTGCCCTTGCAGCTCTGCGGCGCTTTATAAACGAGGGCAAGATAGATCTCTCTAAGCCTATTCCTCCTTCAAAGCTCCGCGAGCTCAAAGTCTCTATGAAAGATTTCATGGAAGCGCTCAAACATGTCCAGCCGACCCTTATAAGAGAAATATATGTTGAGATTCCGGAGGTTAGATGGGATGATATAGGGGGTCTCGAAGACGTGAAGCAGCAGCTTCGCGAGGCTGTAGAATGGCCGCTGAAGTATCCAAAGATCTTTGAAGAAATGGGTATAGAGCCTCCCAGAGGAATACTCTTGTTCGGACCCCCCGGTACTGGTAAAACATTATTAGCTAAAGCCGTTGCCACGGAGAGCGGCGCCAACTTCATACCTGTCAGGGGGCCCGAGATCCTTAGTAAATGGGTTGGTGAGAGCGAAAAAGCCGTCCGTAAGATATTTCGTCGTGCACGCCAGGTGGCGCCTTCAATAATCTTCTTCGATGAGCTTGACAGTATAGCGCCGGCGCGTGGTTATCGTCACGATACCAGCGGAGTTACTGATCGTATAGTAAACCAGCTTCTCACGGAAATAGATGGTATAGAGGCTTTAAAGAACGTTGTAGTAATAGGAGCAACTAACCGGCCCGATATTATAGACCCCGCGTTGCTGAGGCCTGGAAGGTTTGATAGGCTGATATATGTCCCACCGCCCGACTATAAGGCGCGGATAGAGATATTTAAGGTTCATACCAGGAGAATGCCGCTTGCCGACGACGTTGATCTAGAAGAACTGGCTAAACGAACCGAGGGTTACACCGGTGCTGATATAGCGGCGGTCTGCCGGGAGGCAGCAATGATAGCTCTCCGAGAGGAGCTTCGTGCAAGGCCTGTTGAAATGAAGCATTTCCTCAAGGCACTGGAGATGATACCGCCTAGTCTGACAGAGGAGGATATAAGACGCTATGAAGAAATGGCGAAGAGACTAAAGAGGATGGTTTTCTAAGGGCGTTTCGGAGGACTGAAGCAGTTATGTCTCAGTCTTTTTCTCGTATAATTAGGAGATATTCGCGTAGATTCCGTTTCCTATATGATAATAGGTATAGGGTGCTCGTTGTTTTATCCGGGGACGACCCGGAGAAGCTGTGTAAGTATATATCTAAACTTATATTGTATTTTGATAAAACATATCATAGAATTACAAAGCTATCTGAATTCGAGGGTTTATATATATATCATGATGAATTTAACGATGCTGTATACATGAAGGAGTGTGTTGAAAGAGAAGTTAATAAGAAAGGACGTTTTATTAAAATGAGATACAATATATATGAGAGAAGCGAGAAATATCTTGGCTCGACGTTTGAGCTTCTTGTGATGGATCTTACAAAAGATCTTAAACCAAATGACCTGGGAAGATTGATCAATATAGTTAGGGGCGGCGGGCTGATCATACTTGTTGTTCCAAGCTGGGATAATTGGGATGAATACTTAACTATATTTAAGAGGAATCTACTTGTTCCCGGGTTCGATGAGCCACGGCATATTTTTATTAGCTGGGTAAAACGTAAGTTGATGAGCCATAAGAACATAGCAATTTACGATGTTGATAATGGTGTTCTTATAAGAGATTTTGATTTCATTAAAGAAAAATCGGCTTCTCATGGTAAGATAAAAATACCAGATAAAACGCTTTTTCCAAGAGAAATATATGAATTAGCGTTAACACAGGATCAGGTTAATGTTATTAAACTTATGGAGAATTTATTTGAGAAGCCTCGGAGGCGCAGAAGAAAAGTTATTATAATAACAGCTGATAGAGGGCGTGGAAAATCTTGTGCGGTGGGCTTAGGTTCTGTAGGCCTTATCCATGTGCTTCGCAGGGTTAAGCCCAAGCCCAGGATAATTGTTACTGCGCCGTCGGCGTCTAATGTTCAATCCTATATGGAGCTTGCCGGGAAGGCTCTGAAAAAACTCGGTTATGAATATAGTGTTATCAAGCGTGGAGGATATATTATCGAGCTCAGGAGTGATAAATTTAGCATAGAGTATTGGGAGCCGGTCAAGGTTCCCCATATACGGGGCGATATAATAATTGTTGATGAGGCCGCCGGCATTCATGTACCAATGTTGCATAAAATATGGTTAAGCCATGACAGAATAGTTTTCTCTACTACAATACATGGCTATGAGGGAGCTGGCAGGGGATTCTCTGTACGGTTTATGAAAAGAATAGAAGAAGATGAGCGCACGATCCTCACTAAGTATGAAATGGAGGAGCCTATTAGGTATTCTACAGGCGACCCAATCGAGAAATGGCTTTTCGACACACTATTACTCGACGCTGAGCCGGATCAGTTAGACGATGCTGATATAGCCGATATTGAGTCCGGGAGGCTACGCTATGTAGCGTTTGATCCCGCGTATTTGTTTAGCGAGGAAGGAGAAGGTGTTCTCAGAAGCCTGTTTGGTATATATGTACTGGCGCATTATAGGAACGAGCCTGATGATCTTGGGCGCATCGCTGATGCCCCCCACCATATTGTGCGCGCGATACTAACTGAGTCCGGAAAGGTGGTATGTGCTTTACAATTATCTTATGAAGGTAGAATAGACGATGATATAATAGACGAGCTGTTGCGTGGCGGGAAGATCCCTGGTAATATAATACCTGATCGGTTTCTAAAGCATCTTCGTATAAAAGAGTTCGCTAAACAATATGGATGGAGAATAGTACGGATAGCCACTCATCCCGATGTACAAGGCAAAGGCATCGGTACATGGGCGTTGTCTAATGTGATAAGAGAGGCGCGCGAGCAGGGGCTCGACTGGGTTGGAGCTGGTTTTGGCGCCACAAGCAGGCTTCTTAGGTTCTGGCTTCGTAGCGGCTTTGTGCCGATACATATATCTCCTGACAGGAACCCTGTGAGCGGCGAGTATACGGTTCTTGTCGTGCACCCGATCAGTAGGGGTTCTAGTGATATTATAGAGATTGCTAGGGGAGAATTTTTAGAGAAATTGTTAAACAGTTTACCGATAACTTATGATGGTATGGAAATAGATGTTGCATATACCTTGTTGCTAGCAGCATCTAAGAAGAATACAGATATTGATTTAAAGAAAGTATTATCTTTAATACAGCTTGATAGATTATGGGTATATTGTAAAGGACCTATGACATTTGAGGCAGCTAGTGATGTTATGTATAAAATCGCTAAGATAATAGTTAGTAACAACTTATTTGAAGAGATAGGATTATCTGAAAAAGAAAGATATGTATTGATAGGAAAAGCTATTCAGGGCAAGGATTGGGAGTTCTTATCTGAAGAATTAGGCGTAAAGAGCAAGAAACTCATGGATATGATAAGGTCAATAGCTTGTAAGATTATTCAATATATTGTGGGCGGCGAACCCGAGGATTACATGCCGGGTGTCTCTATCGCGGAGCTGAGAAAGTTAAATAAATAGTCGTCTATACTGTACTAATAATTATTCGTGTGATGAGGCTCGAAAGGTCTGACCACTATGAAGTAATGGTATGATGATCCCGCGCAGGGCTGAGCGAATGTGCGCAAACTTATAATAGGGACAACTGGTGCAAGCGGTGCTGCCTATTTTCGCGGCCTCTTAGAACAATGTGATCTAGTTAAGAAATACTATGACGAAATATACGTAATATATACTGATTCGGCTATTGATGTATATAATTTTGAGAATGACGAGGATTTGCTCTCGTTTCTTGTGAAAAGACATAATGAAGGCTGTGTCTCAGGGTTTTATAGCAGTAAACGCTGGGATACCGCCCTCGCCAGTAGTAGTGGGTTAGTAAATACAGATATGGTCATAGTTCCTTGTTCTATGAATACTGTTGCACGGCTTGCTCATGGTATACAGGATAATCTGCTCACACGCGCGGCACTCTCTGTGCTTCGTATGGGGGGTAAACTGGTCATAGTGCCTCGTGAGACACCCCTATCGATAATAGATCTAGACAATTTGTATAGACTTGCTAGGTACGGTGTCTATGTGTTGCCGGCTTCTCCTGGATTTTATCATAGACCTAGATCGGTGAGTGATATTGTAATATTTATTGTAGGCAAAATACTTGACGTGTTGGGCATAGAACATGGGCTTTATAGGCGTTGGCAGGGCTTTGCCTAGAAGGGCTCTATATCTTCCATAGATTCTATTTCTCTAAACATTTCCTCATCGCTCTTATACTGCCTTCTCCGTGCTCGCTCGAGAGCTTTGGCGCATCTTCCATCGCTTAGCATCGCATTAAGCCTACAGGATGCATACCGGCATTCAGCGCCGATACATTCTTCGCCGGTTAGTCTGCATACAGCGACTTTTCTCATCTTTCCTCTATATGGTCTATTTACTATTACTAACGCGCGCCGGGTGCATATGAAGAATGGGCAGAGAGGATTGCATTTATCTCCTATTGGCATAGGGTATCTCTTCTCGTGTTTAGGCTTAGAGGGCTCTGAACGATGGCGTTCCCCTTTTCCATGTCTAAATGTTTTGCGAGAATAGGGATGGG
>JALVHX010000101.1 GCA_027028805.1 Desulfurococcales archaeon
TAGTGAGAAACGTGATCCTGGCCGCTCCCCCTAAGCCGTTGTTCGTGTTCATAAACATGACGGGGTATCCCGGCGGCTGGTGGCTTGACACGAACTACCTTGTATCATATCTATCCAGGATAGTTGGGAGGGACAGGATAATCTTTATCGTGAACGATGACCAGCTCTACACGCTCTTCTATGGAAGCGACGACGAGATAGCCGCCTCCATAGACCCGAGGCTCGTCGATCCAGGGTACCGCGTGATCATAGTCAATACTCATGGAGAAGCCTTCCCTATACCGAGGCAGAAGATACTGAACCCGCCGCCGGGCCGGGCCTATACGTCGCGGACATGCTGTCCCGGCCCAGGGCTCCATGTACAGTATGACTCGAGCCACTACTACTGGAACTATACAGACATAGAGGTTGCGGACAGGGAGTTTATGAGCCACGTGGATACGTCGACGGGGCTCGTAGACAAAGCGTGGGCCGACACGGCGTTGACGGCTAACTGGAACCTATGGAACAATGCGTCCCGGACACCGGTGGACTATAGGCCCCGCTACCTCCTGGATGTTAGGAGGAGGATAGCCGAGAAGGGATGGATACTCCTCATGCCCTCGGCCTACGCGTTCTATTATCTGACGAACCAGGAGTACACCAACTGGGGCCACAGCAACACCATACATGGGCTCTGCTTCCAGTTCTTCGGAGACGAGGCCATACTCGATATACCGCTCACGGAGTACCGTGGCCATGTACAGGGCGTGGGCAGCGGGATAGATGTTGAGCCCGTCGCCAAGCTCGTGGACGACGTGGTGTGGCTGCTCGGGGACAGGAGCATAAATACGACGATGAACGTGCCCCGCCAGATAAGGACGGATATAGACGCCGTCCATAGCCGGCTCGCGGTTTTCCCCGGGTTCCCCGGATACTACTACTATAACCCCTCCACGGGCGAGTCGGCCATAGCTGTGTTCGCGGCCGGGAACGGCTACATAATACTTAGCGGCATGAACGGCTTTTCACGGCTACACATAAGGGCGTCGGTGGAGGCCGCGATACATTTCGCGTTGTTCTCGCTTCTCCGCGACCTCTAGACGCGATCCATCGGCTTCTTCAGTGATTTGTTTTTATTCCCTTTTTCATCCACGCCGCCCTTCTTCTCCTGCCCCCTGTCTTCTCCGCTAGCTTGTTTCTCAGTCTTCTGTGGCGTGTACAGTATTTTCTCCAACACGTGCTCCGGCACGTTGAAGACTTCGCGCGCTATTATCCCTATATAGTCGTCTCCGGGAACCGTCTTGTCGAACCCTATCTGTGCGGCGAGCGCTTGTTTCGCTATTTCCTTGCTCAGCTTGTTCCTGATCTCTCCGCGGTATATCTTCTCAGCGATCCTGTAGGCTATGTAGAAGCGTGCATAGCTCCTAACGGTTCTCTCCTCCTCCGGGAACGCTTCCCTGGTTCTCCTCAGTATCTCCCTGAACTCGTCCTCTGATATGAAGCCTAGCACGAGCTTGGTGAATGGGACGCGTAGCATCCTGGCCAGGGTATTGCTGTCTATGACGCGTCCGGGGCTCTGCTCCTCGAGTATGCGGCGGGCCTCCTCGTAGCGTCTACCCAGTATAGCCTCCACGGCCTCCTCGTAAGCGATCTCTCTATAGAAGAGGCTCTTGAACTGCTCCGGGTAATCCATGTCTATCCCGAGCCCGTATCTCCCTATAACGTAGAGGGTTGCCAGCTCCTTGTCATAGATGTCTGGTGGAAACGCTTTTCCACGTAGGGGTGATAAGCGGTGTCTCCCATAGATCCGCTTCATTAATCCTATCAGCTTGTCCCTGGTTATCCCGGGGTTCTTAAGGGCCTCTCCCAGGATCTCGACGGCGGCCTGTATCCTCTTCTTATACGGGCTCCTTGTCCTCGCCACGCTCTACGCGCCTCCCGAGGCTTCGCTGGATCATTCTCTTGAGAGCGATCTCTTGGCCGCGTAGGCCGCTGTATACTCTTATAGAGTAGGTCTTCTTGTTAACTATAACCTTAACCCTCCTATCCCCCACTATGAGGAGAGCCTCGATCCTCCCCCTCCTCTCCTTTACGCCGACCACCCTGTATTCTCCCCATCTCCTCCTAGCCTCGCCCCATATCTCTGCGAGAGCCTCGAGCACTTCGCGGACAGTGATCAATGCTCCCACGCACCCCTTAGCCTCAGCATACCCGTTGACTTGGCGGCCTCCACGAGCCAGCCCGCCAGTATGCGGGCCACCCTTCTAGCCGCCTCATAGGCATCTATCTCCACGCCATATGCCTCGACGTAGGCTTGGCGCGCTGCCTCGGGATCCACCCGCTCCATGAAATACTCGGTCAACACGTCCAGGAGATCGCTTAGCCTCTTCACGCGGCCTATCAGGTTCTCAAGGTAACGGAAATCCTCTCCACCCAGCACGGCGCCCCTGGCCGCCTCCTCTCCTCTCAGCTTCCTCGCCTTCTCCCAGTACTTGAACAGCAAGCTATAGTCGCCCACCACGCTTCCATCAGCGAGAAGCGGTTTATCCATGAAGCGTCACCAGCTGCCCCTGGCCCATCCCACCTAGCTACAAGGCATTTGTAGCACGCGCCTCCCTATTATAGCGCATCGCCCACGCGGGGTCAATAACGGGATATTACTTGGCGCTGATTGTGCAAGCATTGATCACCGGCCGCTAGGCTTCATATATCCAGTGTATACATTATTGAGGCTGGAGACAATAGGGGAGCATCAGCGTCTCAGCAAGCGCCTCGGCCCGGGCCGCCTAAAAAAGGGGGTGTCTCGTGGAGTTGGAGGAGTTTGACCATGTGAGGGCGAGGGTGCTCGAGTTTCTAGACAAGTATGGTGAGAAGGGTGTTTTATTGCTTGAGGCTATACTGGAGGCCGCCGACCAGCCCTATAGCGGTGTCAGGCACGGGGATTTCAGCTATAAACAAGTAGTCCATATCCTTAGGAGGCGCGGCGTCAGCTATAATCCCTCAAACCTTCTCCGCGTCCTAGAGAGAACCTATGGGTTGATCGAGAAGACCTATTTCTCGAGTAATCAGAGATGGTGGGTTCTCGTAGACAGGGACGGGGTAAGGGCGGCTCTCGACGAATACCTCGGCGTTGACGAGGTTATAGAGGAGCCGCGGCGCAGGGTTCTAGAGGCGAAGTATGCGGCCCTGGATCCAGAGAACCTTCTCGACACGCTCCGCCGCCTCGCCGCGAAGCCGCGTCTCGGCCCCATGGATAAGAGGATGTACCGCGAGATAGCGTTCGGGGAGCTCGACCACGTTGCCTCTCTCCTCGAGGAGATGGCCGCGTATCCCCACATATTTAGGCGCGAGATAAAGGTTCTCTCACAGATACTCGCCTACGCGGAGCGTGTTGCAAGGAAGATAACCGGGAGAGAGCCTGTGGCTAGGAGAGGGGTTGAGGAAAAAATTGTTGGAAAAGAGGCAGGCGTAGAGCGGCCGTAGCCCCATGGGTCCCTTGTCCCGCCGAGCCTCTACAGGCTTATCCTCCTAGCGGGCTCCCCTGCGTCGCCGAGGCCGTGGCGTGGTAGACGTAGCCGTATCTCGTGACCAGTGCTACATTTATGGTGTCGCCCTGTATAAGGCCTGGCTGCGCGGGTACTAGTATGACTATAGTTGACTCGCCGCCTGCCACGATGATCCATGAGGCGTTAACGGCTACCGCCTCCTCGCCTCCGACGGTCACGGTTATATTATTGTATGCCGTGGCCTGTATGTCGAGGCTTGTGAGCGGGGCCGGGGCATAGTATGCCTGGGCGTCTACGTCGCCGATGTATCTCCCGTTTATATATATGGCTGTTACCTCGACACGGGTCTCCGTGGACACTCCTATGGCGGCCGCATAGTATATGTGGCTACCTATGCTTAGGAGGGTCGCCGTCGCATTGACCAGCCTCAGCCCTGGTGCCTCGAACTGTTCCCTTCCACTGCTCGCCAGGTTGAGCCACTCGTCTATCCATGTGTCAAGTTTATCCGCGATCTCTTGTTGTGAGAGCATGGTGTTGAGCACCGTGACGTTGTGGGGGTTTATAGAGTTCTCCAGGAACTCTCTAGGAGCCCTGTCCAGGGCCTCCTCGTTGACAGGGTACATCCACTGGCTGAGCGGTATCTCGCTCTGCACCTCTATGCTTAGGAGCCACTCAATGAACTTCTCAGCCAGGTCCCGGTGGGGCGCCCCCTTAACTATGCCGGCTCCCTCTATCTGTAGCCACGCGTATCTTGTCCCGTTATAGGTGGCCAGGCTTGCTTTTAGATCATGCTTACCCTCAACTATTACGCCATAAGCGGGGTCTGTCCCATAGCTGACCATGATCTTCTTGGATCCGCTGTAGAAGACGTCGAAGGCGTCTCCCCAGGACTTGGCGGCCTCGGGGTGGCTGTATCTCCACCAGTCCCTCCAGTCCCTGCCCAGTATCTTCTCGTATACGGCTATCTCGTATAGGAGGAAGCTCAGCCCCGTGCTGCTGGTCGACGGGTTCTCTACTACGAGCTGGCTGGATAGCGCGGGGTTGTAGAAGGCCTCGAGGGTGGGCCTCTGCATCACGAGCCTCGTGTCCTCGTCGAGCCTTGTCTCGTTGTATACCAGCGCTATTATGCCGTAATCGAAGGGGACGGCGTAGAG
>JALVHX010000102.1 GCA_027028805.1 Desulfurococcales archaeon
ATATCTATTTAAGAAAGAAGGGTGTATTACGGCGCCAACATGATCGTTTCTATATAACAAGGGATCCTAATGAGATCGAGTATATTCTCCGCAGAAAAATCGATGTTTCAGCAAAGGATATAGTAAGGTATCTCGAAGAAATACCCCGTCGTTTCTGGGGTGAACTCCTTACTCTAAGAGAGCTTAAGCAGCTTGACACAAGTGAATTAGTCAGGTTTGGAGTTTTCGCAGTAGGAAAACATCGGCAGCTCGCAAAGAATATCAGTCGCGTGCTTCAAGAACGGATCGAGAAAAGTCAATTAAAGTTAACTCGGAGAGAGTGGAGGGTTATTGAGAAACTATTGCCTCCCGGACAACGTTCCTCTTTTACAAACGCCAGGCTTCGTCTCAATACTGGTAAGAGGCTCTCTGAGCCCGAGATAAAGGTTCTGGCTAGGCATATGGAGAGATTGACTTATGATGAGAAGAAACGTCTTCTCGAAAATATTGGCTCTATGGAGGATGTTATAAGGGGAATTATACCTCGTGTCGACGTGGGGCTTCTCGCCAGGGTATCTACCCGGCACAAGCGCTTGAAAAATTATGTTGATCTCGCGCGCTCTATAGATAGTATGTTAAACTATATGTTGACCGGAAACAAAGGGTATCTTGACTACGCGTTATTTCTTTTAGAAAGAATTGATCAGTCGGCCCTTAATAAAAAGTATAGGGCCATATATGAGAGCCTTCTTTCCGGAGACAACCGCAGAATAATTAGGGCGCTTTCACAAAACATGCCGATCGAGGCAACCGAAGTTATTATTCGTAAGGCCGCGGAACTTATTGGGGCAACAGAGTATCCTGATAAGTTAATTGAAAAAGCTGTACGGTTAAGCATGATGATCGTTGAGCCGAGAGTGGCGAGGCTTATCTCAGAAAATAATCAGTTAGTACGCTCTTCAACGGGTAGAATAGATACGAGGAAGACGATACAACATTATGTGAGAGGCGAATACCGTATATTTTTCAATAAGAGGATGGGCAGGGAAAAAATAACATTATTCATAGATACTAGTGGCTCGATGATCAAACACTCTCTTTGGGCTATCATGGCGGCAGCAATACTAGTGCCCCATGTAAAAAACATTGTATTGTTCTCTGACAGGATCGAGTTCGTGGCTAGGCCTAGAAAGGGGTGGCGTATAACGCTCTATAAATACCTATTACAGACGATACACAACATGTTTGGCGGATACACCGATATATATAATGCATTATCCTACGCGTTCAGGGTGACCGCGCCACGGGACGTAGTTGTGTATCTTACGGATCTTAAACAAACAGTTGAATCCGGAGACCCTGTTAGCGAGGCAGCTAGGCTAAGTAGAAGCGGGCGCCGCGTCCTTCTAGTTGTTCCCTCATCCACTGAAGCAGAGCTTATAGCATCGTATGAGCGTGTGGGTGTCGCGGTTGAGCGTGTCGGCAATATAGCGGATTTTACACGGTTAATGCGGAGAAGGCTAAACTTAAAAAGCGTCTACCTATACCATTTAAGGGAGATAGGGTAGAGACAAGCGAAGGTGAAACAAAATTGTCGCTCAATATAGAGATACCTGCGGAGTGGAGAAAGTTCCGATACCGCGGTAAAACACTTGAGGAGCTCCTAGATATGCCGCTCGATGACTTTGTGGAACTTCTCCCGGCCAGGCAGCGTAGAAGCATTAAAAGAGGACTTACACCGGCGCAGATAAAGCTTCTCTCTAAGATAAGGAAGATACGTATGAAGGGGCTTGACAAACAGAAAAAAGTCGTCATAAAGACTCATGTAAGAGACATGATTATTCTTCCCGAGATGGTCGGTCTGACAATAGCTGTATATAATGGTAAGGAATTCATACCAGTCAGGATAACGCCGGAAATGATAGGACATTATCTCGGCGAGTTCAGCCCAACCTGTAAGCGCGTGATGCACGGGGAGCCGGGTCTAAAGGCCACGAGGAGCAGCATGTTCGTTGCCATGAAGTAGCGTAAGGGGGTTGTTGTCAATGCCTACGTGGCATTATTCCTACAAGGTACGGGATGAGTCAAAGTATGCAAAGGCTGTTTTGATGGATATACCGGTGTCTGTGAAGACGATGAGAGAAGTAGTCTCGGTTATTAAGGGTATGCGGCTGAAAGATGCAAAAAGGTTTCTAGAAAACGTTATAGCGATGAAGGAGGCCGTTCCCATTAAGAGATACAAGGGCAAAACACCGCATAGACGCGGCCTCGCAGCTAAATGGAGATGGCCTATAGGTAGATATCCTGTAAAGGCGGCCAAGTACCTGCTACGCGTACTAGAGAATGTCGAAAACAACGCTGACAATAAAGGTCTCGATGTAGATAGCCTGGTGATTGTTCATGCCGCGGCGCATAAGGGTATAACTATTAAAAGGTATATGCCCCGCGCGTTCGGTAGATCCACGCCTAGCTTTGATCGTAGATGCAATGTTGAGGTTGTAGTTATGGAGGTGAAGAAGCATTGACCGGCCCGCGTATAAAAAAATATTTTATAACACACAACATGCTCAAAGCAAAGATCGATGAATTCTTAGCACATTATTTCTATACAGCTGGCTATGCTGGAGTCGAGCTCTTCAAGACGCCTACAGGACACAGAGTTGTTATCTATGCCGAGTATCCAGGGAAGATAATTGGGCGCGGCGGCTCAATGGTTAAGAAGCTGACAAGAGTGCTTCAGGTTCACTTCGGGCTCGAGAATCCGAATATAACGGCTACAGGTGTTCCTGACCCTGATCTAAATGCTCGTGTAATAGCCTTCCGTATAGTTAGGGCATTGGAGAAAGAGATACCGTATCGTAGAGTAGCTCTGGCGATGCTGCGTAGAATAATGGAAGCTGGCGCAATCGGGGCCGAGATCGTTATAAGCGGTAAGCTTAGGAGCGAGAGGGCAAAATATGAGAAACTAAAAGCAGGCAGAATATACAAGGCCGGAGAACACGTGGAGTATATAGTTGATCGAGCCACTGCCCGCGCCCTCCTGAAAAGAGGCGTCTATGGCGTAGAGGTAATGATCGTGAAGCCAGGTATAAGGCCTGCTGATTACCTTGCCATCAGACAGCTAAAACCCGAAGAGCTAGAGGAACTAAAGGCAACAATTGAGACACCTGAGGGGACCGAGGAGGTCCCCCTAAGTGAAGCTCCTAAGGAAATAAGTGGAGGGGATGAGAAATGAAACCCGATGAAATAAGGAAAATGAGCCGTGAGGATCGCATAAGGCGGCTGAACGAGCTACGTTTGGAACTTATAAAACTGAGGATGCAGGCTCATCTAGGCACCCTACCTAATCCAGCCCGGATAAGAAACATTAAGCGTGACATAGCCCGCATATTGACTATAATGCGTGAGGAAGAGCTTTCAGCAAAGAAAGGAAAATAATAGGAAATATCTCTTTTGAATAGGCATTTATAGTTGTTTGTCGACTAGTCTAAGTTAGTTACTATATTATTATATTTATATGAACAGGAAAACATTGATTCAATACTGTCTATTTGATGGGATTATAGGTGTTATGCTGTGAGACATACTAAAAGAAATATAATATACCATGAGCTGATCGGGTTGAAGATACGTGTACTGGAGCATAGTGACCCCGGACTAGTTGGTGTTAAGGGTATAGTTGTTGACGAGACTGCGAAGACTCTTTTAATCGAGACACGTGATGGTTCCAGAAAACGTGTCTTGAAAGAACACGGTGTCTATGAGTTCATTTTGCCTGGCGGGGGAAAAGTAATAATTAGGGGAGTGCAGATTCTAGGGAGACCTGAGTATAGGTTGAAGAACATGACGCAATGAGGCGTCCCGGAGATGCCGGCCAAGAATATTGGTATAAAGGGTGTGGAGCCGCCGGCGAAGGAGTGTAATGACCCTAAGTGTCCTTGGCATGGGGGCGTGAAGGTACGTGGTACAATACTTCAGGGCGTTGTGGTTAGCGCGAAGATGCATAACACTGTTGTTGTAAGGCATGATTATGTTAAGTATATAAGAAAGTTCCGTAGATATGAGCGAAGACACAAGCATATACATGCCCATAATCCCCCGTGCATAAACGCTAAAGAAGGAGACGTGGTTATTATAGGTGAGACCCGGCCGCTCTCGAAGACTGTTTCATTCGTCGTACTAGGCATTGTTAAGCGGTCAGGTGAGAGATAATGCCCAAGAAAAAGGCTGGGAAGCCCGCGATTGCTCGTGAGAGGATAGCTACCGGTCTCCAGGTTGGAAGCTATGTGAAGGTTGCCGACAACAGTGGTGCGAAGGAAGTCAAGATAATAGGCGTGCCCGGCTATAAGGGTAGGCTGCGTAGGATACCGAAAGCTGGTATAGCTGACCTTGTTGTTGTTTCGGTAAAGAAGGGTACTCCGGAGATGAGAAAGCAGGTTATGAAAGCAATTATTGTTAGGCAGCGGAGACCGTATAGACGCCCTGATGGGACCTGGGTTTCATTCGAAGATAATGCCGTGGTGATAATAACCCCTGATGGCTCGCCTAAGGGTAGCGAGATAAGAGGACCTATAGCCAGGGAAGTCGCTGAGAGATGGCCCCAGGTCGCAAACATAGCTACAATTATAGTCTAGGAGGTGTCTGATCATGTTAACGGAGAGCGCTAAGCCCTCTAAGCAGCGTAAAGCCTTCTTCAACGCACCTTTGCATAGAAGACAGAAGTTTATGACGGCGCCGTTGTCGCCAGAGTTGCGGGAAAAATATGGTATAAGAAGACTTCCTGTGAGAAGCGGCGATACAGTAAGGGTTATGAGGGGTAAATGGGCGGGTCATGAAGGAAAGGTTGTGAAGGTTGATCTAAAGAATATACGTATACATGTAGAGGGTGTTCAGATAAAGAAAGCTGATGGCACGCCAGTATATTATCCGCTGCACCCCTCTAAGGTAATGATCATATCGTTGAACCTCAGCGATCCGCGGCGTAGGGAAATTATTGAGAGGAAAAAAGCTAAAAAATCCTTAGTTGAAGAGGCTTAAGAGGTGTTTTGCCATGGCGAGGATGGGGGGTAAACGGCATTTAAAGGCCCTTGCGGCGCCGGCTTATTGGCCCATATTGAGGAAAGAATATAAATGGGTGGTGAAGCCTTCTCCGGGCCCGCACCCATTAAGGTTCTCTTTACCTTTGCTTCTTGTTGTCCGGAACATTCTCGGGTATGCTAAGACTGCACGTGAGGCGCGGCGCCTCATATCGGAGGGCCATTTCAAGATAGATGGGCGTGTTAGGAGGAACTACAAGTACCCTGTAGGGCTAATGGATGTTATAGAAATAGTTGATACCGGGGAGACCTATAGAGTTATACCTGTGCCCGTAAAGGTTCTAGGCCTCATCAAGATACCGCGCGAGGAGGCGTCGTTCAAGCCCTGTCGTATAGAGAATAAACATACAGTGAAGGGCGGCCATGTACAGCTTAACCTCCATGATGGTAGAAACCATGTTATACGTGTATCTGATCCCAAGAACCCTGTTGAGGATAAATATAAAACACTTGGCACGGTGAAGCTCGCAATACCCAGGCAGGAGATACTGGACTATGTTCCCTTGGAGAAGGGTGTTTTAGCTATAATTTCCGGCGGTAGAAACGTGGGCAGAGTAGGCGTTGTCACTGATATAAGAAGGGGTATGAGGAGAAAAAGAAGCATTGTTACGTTACGCGACAAGCACGGCAACATGTTCCAAACAAGCCTCGATTACGTCTTCCCGATAGGTAGGGATACGCCAATGATCACGTTGCCGGAGGGTGCATGGTGATGGCTATAACAGACTATGTCCCTAATCCTGAGCAGATTCTTGAGGAATGGGAGAAGCAGCCGATGAGGCGGCCTAGGCTGGCCAAGGTTACTGTAAATATATCGGTGGGCGCGGCCACCGAGAGGCTTCGTGGCGCCATGAAAGTAATAGAGATGATCACGGGCCAGAAACCTGTTCCGCGGAGAGCGAAGCGCACGATAAGGGATTTCGGTATACGTAAAGGAGAGAATATCGCGGCCATGGTTACGCTGCGCGGCGAGAAGGCCGTCGAGTTTTTAAAGAAGGCTTTCGAGGCTATTGGATACAAGCTTAAGGCTTCGAGCTTTGATGAATACGGCAATGTTGCTTTTGGTATAAAGGAACATATACAGATACCGGGCGTTAAGTATGATCCGGAAATAGGCGTCTACGGAATGGACGTGGCTATAACGTTCGAGAGGCCTGGATATAGGGTTCTGCGTAGGAGACGGGCTCGTAAAAAACATATCCCCCGGAGACACCGTGTTACTAGAGAGGAGGCGATGCTTTATTTGCACAAAGAATTTGGTGTAGAAATTGTCTAGCTGAAGGGTGGTGGTTATGGCGAAATATAGGCCCCCGAAGATACGAAAATACGGTAAGGGCTCCAGGAAATGTCAGAGATGCGGTAGCAGGGACGCTGTGATACAGAAATACGGGTTATATCTATGCAGACAATGTTTCCGCGAAATAGCTCCGAGCCTCGGCTTTAAGAAATATAACTAGGAGTAGTTAATGGGGCTTGTGCTTAGAGGTGATGCTGAATGGTTATGTTAGACACGCTCGCCAACGCTTTGGCGGCGATATATAACGCGGAGATGAGGGCGAAGTCAGAGGTACTTATATGGCCCGCGTCTAAGCTAATAGCCAATGTTCTTCGTGTAATGCAGAGAGAAGGCTACATAGGAGAGTTCGAGTACATAGACGATGGTAGGTGGGGTAAGATAAAGGTTCAGCTCCTTGGGCGTATAAATAAAACAGGCGTTATCAAGCCGAGGTTCTCCGTAAAGTATCGTGACCTCGAGAAGATGCCGCATTGGCTGAGGAAATATCTTCCCTCTAGAGATATAGGTATATTGATACTATCAACGCCGCATGGTATAATGTCGCATAGGGAAGCCTTGGAGAAAAAGACTGGTGGCGTGCTGTTAGCATTCGTCTACTAGCCCCTATCAGCTAGGAGGTGGCCGGCGATGGTACATATACCTCATGTGTTTACCGAGGTAGAGGTTCCAGAAAACGTTGATGTGAAGATAGAGGGTATGAAGGTTACTGTTTCGGGGCCTAAGGGCACGCTTGTCCGCGACTTTTCACATGCACGTGGCGTGATCCTATCTCTTAAGGAAAATAAAGTTGTTGTAGAAGCATTCTTTGCCAATAGAAAGAAGAAAGCCCTTGTGGGCACAATAGCCGCACATATCAGAAATATGATTAGAGGCGTTACTAGGGGGTATAGGTATAGGTTAAAGATAATTTATAGCCACTTCCCGATAACTGTTCAGGTAGATGAGGCAGCGGGCGTAGTTAGGATAAAGAACTTTCTTGGTGAGAGAGCTGATAGGATAGCTAAGATCCATGGCGATGATGTAAAAGTCCGTGTTGAGGGCGAGGATGTCGTGGTTGAGGGGATCGATAAAGAACATGTAGGGCAGACGGCGGCGAACATAGAGCTCGCGACAAAGGTTAAGGATAAAGATCGTCGCGTATTCGCCGATGGAATATATCTGTATGATTGGGGTGAAGAAGAATGAGCATGGAGCCTAAGAAACTTGTAAAGCTACGGAGCCGGGTTAAGGAACATAAACCAGTTTTCCTACGCCATAACTGGTGGAAACACGCTAAGTTCCGCAATAAACCAGCGTGGAGGAAGCCTAAGGGAACTGATAACAAGATGCGTCTTCAGAGAAAGGGTTATCCGCCCATAGTCAAGATCGGTTATCGCGGACCAAGGGCTGCCCGGGGACTCCACCCCTCAGGCCTCATACCGGCTTGGGTAGAAACCTTGAGCGATTTCGAGGCTCTTGATCCGCGGTGGCACATAGTTTATATCTCGGGGAGGGTTGGTCTAAGAAAAAGGCTAATGCTGGAACGCTATGCTGCCGAGAAAGGATTTAAGATAGCAAACACCCTCATAAAACAGGCGCCGTCTTTAGCAAGCGGTGTCAGTGAGAAAAACCAGGGCACGGGGGCTGAGGCTGGATGAGCGATCTCACGTTGCAGAAAAGGCTTGCGGCGGATATATTGGGTGTAGGTGTTTCAAGGATAAGGATTAACCCTGATAGAATAGAGGACGTAGAGGACGCTATTACGAGAGAAGAGATAAGGGGTCTCATAAAGGATGGAGCAATATATGTTGTGCCGCCCCACACCAATAGCCGTGGTCGCTGGAGAATAAGGAGGGAAAAGAGGCGAAAAGGAAGAAGACGTGGTTATGGGAGAAGAAAAGGCGCAGCTACAGCGCGGACAGATGAGAAAGAGGTCTGGATGTACAAGATAAGAAAGATGCGGCGTTATCTCAGGTATCTAAGGGATCATGGACAGATAGACAGGAGGACGTATAGGAGATTATATATGCTTGCCAAGGGCGGGGCGTTTAAGAGTCTCTCAAGCCTTAAGCATCATCTTCGCGAAAAGGGTATATTGGAGGAATAAACGGGCTAAGACAAGGGTGAGCGTGCTTTGGCGAGAGGGCCACGGTACAAGGTTCCGAGAAGAAGGAGGCGGGAGGGGAAAACCAACTATTATAAGAGGTATCGTATGATACTCTCGGGTAAGCCTAGATTTGTTGTAAGGAAGACGCTTAACCATGTCATAGTCCAGATTATACGCGCTGAGCCGCAGGGAGATGTAACTGTAGCTGCGGCGCATAGTAGGGAGCTTGCGAAGAGATATGGATGGCGTGGTGGCTTGGCTAACACTCCTGCGGCTTATCTAACAGGCCTCCTCGCGGCTCTTCGGGCTAAGAGGGCCGGCATCACTGTAGCGGCTCCCGACATTGGCCTGCACAAGCCTACGCGTGGCGCGATTGTATTTGCCGCGATAAAGGCGGCTAATGACGCTGGGCTCAGTGTGCCTGTGTCCGACGAGGTTGTTCCCTCGGATGATAGGATCCGGGGCGAACATATAGCCTCGTGGGCGTCTCTTTTGAAGGAGAACTCTGAGGCTTATGAGAGAATGTTCTCGAGATACTTGGCTAGGGGACTTGAGCCCGAGAGTCTTCCCGCGCACTTCGAGGAGGTGCGTAACCGTATATTAGGCGAATATAGTGATGTATACGGGGAGGGTGGTGGTAAATGAGCTACAGGGCTGTTGACAAAGAGGCCCTAGAAAACTGGGTTCCGAGAACACGTGTTGGTAGACTCGTTTATGAGGGCAAGATAACGAGCCTTAAAGAAATATTTGATCGTAATCTACCGCTTCTGGAGCCGGAGATAGTGGATTATTTGATGCCTGATCTCAAATATGAGAGGCTAGATGTCAACCTTGTCCAGAAACAGACAGATGCCGGTGAGCGCTCTAGGTTTAGGGTAGTCGTGGTTGTAGGCAACGAGGATGGATTTGTGGGTATAGGAAGCGGTAAAGCTCGCCAGTATCTTGTGGCCCTTCAGAAGGCTGTTCGTAACGCGAAGCTCAACATAGTACCTGTTCGCCGAGGATGTGGTAGCTGGGAGTGCGGTTGTGGAGAACCCCATAGTGTTCCGTTTCAGGTCCGCGGAAAGTCGGGAAGCGTCGTGGTTATACTTAAACCGGCGCCTAAGGGCACCGGCCTCGTCGCTGGCGATGTAGCTAAAAAGGTTTTGAAGATGGCCGGGATTAAGGATGTATGGACACAGAGTTTCGGCGAGACAAGGACGACGCTTAACTTTGCTAAGGCTGTTGTGAACGCGCTAAGGAATACATATAAGTTCGTCACACCTTATGACTGGGCGCGGTAGCAGGGGGAGCATGTATGACGCTATACGCTATAATAAGGATACGTGGACAGGCTGATGTGCCGCCTGATGTTAGGAAGACACTTGAGCTCCTCAGGCTACATAAGAGATACCATGCGGTGATTTATCCGGCCGACAAGCCGGGTCTTGAGGGAATGCTTCAGAAGGCGAAAGACTGGATAACATGGGGAGAGATAGACTTTGACACCCTTGAGGCTCTTCTTCGTACTCGTGGCAGAGTTGTAGGCGATAAACCTCTTACCGATAAATTCGTGGAAGAGAAGCTGGGGATAAGCGGAGGCATAAAATCGTTAACAAGGCTTCTCCTTGCGGGAAAAATAGAGTATCATAAACTCCATGGCGTCAAGCCTGTTTTCAGGCTTCATCCGCCACGCGGTGGCTTTAAGAGGAGTGTGAAAAAACAGTATGGCAACTATGGCGAGCTAGGCTATCGTGGTGGAGCGATAAATGATCTGATACGGCGTATGCTCTGATCATTGGAAAAATATTTGGGTTGCGTGGGGTGTGCATGTATGGTTGTGAGACGTAGAAAGAAGAGCCGAAAGCTCAGGGGTAGAACAAGAACAATGAGCTGGGGTAGAATAGGACAGCATAGAAAATCGGGTTCACGTGGTGGTTTTGGCGCTGTGGGTTATCAGAAACATAAGAGGTTCTGGATGATAAAATATGCTCCTAACTGGTATGGGAAACATGGATTTACTCGTCCTCCAAGAATTGTTGCCGAGATAAATAGTATAAATGTGGGCGAGATAAACGAGATAGCCCAGTATCTGCTTTCAACGGGTAACCCGGTTAAGGAGGATGAAAAAATAATAATAGACGTAACCGAGCTTGGCTTCAACAAGGTTCTTGGAGGAGGCCGTGTCACTGTTCCTATAAAATTAATAACGCCAAGTATTACCGAAAGAGCGCGTGAAAAAATTGAGAAAGCTGGCGGGGAGGTTGTATTAACATCTGAGCTTCATTCACAGTAATTTTATTATTTATTTGAAAATATTTTCAAATATATAGTATTGTTTTCTTATATTTCAGCAAGCATGTATGATACGTATAGTGGAGCCTAGGCCCTGTATTTGCTTCTTTATTTCTCCTATATAGCTACTTATAATCCTCGCTGTTAATACATATGTATGATAATATATTTTTATAGTATGATAATGACATAAAAACATTACTAATCTTCAAAGTTTAGAAAAACTAAGTAGCTATGTGTATTTTATTTAAAGAAATATTGTATCATTATTTTTCTATAAGGGTACAGGTAGAGTGTTTTGGGGCGGCATTATATTGCTTAGGGGATGCTAGCAGTACCTACGAGGTAAAACTATATAACCTATCCCAAGTATTCCCTAGTAGAGAAACTATATCGATGCAGTTAACCTAGCTTTGTAAATAGATAAGGATACGGGCATATGTGGGTGCGCGGGCAATGGGTGTGCTTGATCTAATGGCCAAGGCAGCTAATTATATACCGACAGTTGAGAAGCCTAAACAAAAACCCGGTTTGTATGAGCGCCTCTTGTGGACTGCCTTAGCGTTGATAGTATATATGATCATGGCGAATACGCCGTTGTATGGTATTGAGACGCAGGGGCCCCAAAACATACTATTGGTACAGATAATATTTGCAAGTAATAGAGGTACGTTGATGGAGCTCGGAATAGGTCCAATAGTTACAGCGGGCCTGATCATGCAGATACTTGTTGGTGCAAAGTTAATTGATCTCGATATGTCTAATCCTGAGGATAGGAAGAAATTTACTGCTGCGCAGAAGACGTTTGCTTTAATCCTAGGAGCATTTGAGGCGGCAATGTATGTGGCGGCATGCCGCTACTGGCAGCCTACAGGGCCTAATATATTTCTAGACTGTAGCGGTACTCTTCAGCAGAGGCTGCTGGTGGGGATACAGTTGTTTCTAGCGACATATATAGTGATCCTTCTTGATGAGATGATCCAGAAAGGATGGGGCATAGGTAGTGGTGTCAGCTTATTTATACTTGCAGGGGTTTCGCTTAGAATGTTCTGGTATCTCCTAAGCAACGTGCCCGTTGATCCAGCTAATCCGGGTTCCCCGCCCATCGGGTTCTTGCCATATCTTGTATATGTCTACCAGAACAGTCTCTCTTGGAGCGTTATAATGGCTAGGCGCATAGGCGGGGATCTAATAGGGCTTGTAACTACGTTGGCGATACTGCTCATACTGGTCTATCTTCAGGGTATGAAAGTCGAGATACCCGTCACGTCGCCGAGGCTTCGTAGCATAAAGACTAAGGTTCCGCTGCAATTTCTCTATGTATCCAACATACCGGTGTTGCTTGTAGGTATATTGTACTCCGATATACTAGTGTTCGCGTCTATATTCCGTACATATCTCAAGGATGTTGTGCCTAACACGGTTACGGATTTCCTAGCTAAATATGAGGATGGCCGGCTTGTCGGGGGCCTAGCATACTATTTATCGCCGCCGGGCTCATTCGTTAATACACTAGCTGATCCTATACACGCCATAGTATATGCTGTCAGCGTGGTCGTGTTGTCTGTTCTATTCGGCCTGATGTGGGTTGAGATATCGGGTCTAAGCGCGTCTGCACAGGCAGAGCAGCTTATTAAGTCAGGTATGGAGATCCCGGGTGTGCGCCGGAACCCTAAGATGCTTGAAGCTATACTTTCACGGTATATAACGCCTCTGACAATACTGAGCGCTATGATAGCTGGGACAATAGCTGTTACGGCGGATCTATTGGGAGCATATGGAACCGGGATGGGCATACTGTTGGCTATAGGCATTGTGCAACAGTATTATATGATGATAGCGTATGAGAGAGCACTAGAGGCGTATCCGTTGCTAAAGAGGCTCATGGGTAAGTGAGACCTATGGAATTGACAATAGCTGTTTCCATAGGCCTAGCTTGTTCTTTTCTGGCGATTTCGTCTTCATATATAATTATGCGCGTAAAGTATTTTCGTGAAGCGCTCTATGTTCTCGAGAAATATGGGTTCAAACAATTCCCACGCGACAAGAGAGGGTTAAGGAAACTAAGGAAGATAAAACCCGTAATAGAGAAGGCGCGGCGCCGCATGGCGGTTCTCTTCTTTGTCCACTTATCAATATTTGTTTTAGCATATAGCCTCATGGTAGCTATTATATACTCGTTGATCCCGCCTGAGCATCTATTAGTGAAAATACCTGTCGCAATACCCTTGATCACGGGTAGGATTGATAACGTATATGTGAC
>JALVHX010000103.1 GCA_027028805.1 Desulfurococcales archaeon
GACTATGATAGGGATAGAGGGGCTGGCAGGAAGAGTCTTCTACGCAGAATATTGTTTCCATGGTAGGTTTTTTACATAGCGTCATATACATTAGGGCTCAGGGGGCTGAGACGGTTCATATTCCCTGAATCCCTTATTGTTCTCAGCGTTTTCTTCCAATATTCCTGTTGTCCCGGGATGAGGCGTTACGGGTTGATATTCCATATAAATCCTTTTAAATAAAGAGACATATATCAATTGAGTGGAAAACCGGTGATAACTAGTATAGGTAGGGGTGGTGGCCTGGATCTATTCGATGCGTGTTGTCCGGGGCTCAACGTTGTTCTTGACTAGAATAACTGTGTGGTTAAGGGATAGTTGTTGGGGGCGGGTAGAGTAGGGTTGGAGCGCTTTATGGAGCTGATATATATTGTTGGTAAGCGTAGCAAGACACGTATTGTTATAAGACCCGATGTTATAAGGGTTGACGGCGTCGAGTATAGTGTGGACGAGATAATAGAGATCAGGGGCGTCAACAAGGGTTTTGTCCGTGTCTACGAGAAACGGGGAGACACCACTGTCACCGAGGTCTATCCCGGGGGATATGTAGAGATCAGGCTTGTCGGAGACGTGACTTATAGATACGAGTGCATCAACCCTATACCCAACGTCGAGGATATAGTGTTGGCGCTCAACAAGACACTAGAGGCCCGCGGCAAGAGGCCTTTTTCGCAGGTGAGAGCGAAGGCCGATGAAGTTGTTTATTCGAGGGCTATGTGGTGAAAAAACCTAGGTTTGAGATACATAATTGTTTTCTTCTATCCCATCCTTCCTAGTGGACGAGATCCAGTATCTCTTTTATGGGCGGGTACTTGGCCAGGTCTCCTAGGCGTCTGCGTGCCTCGGATAACGGTATACAGTATTTTATCTCTGTGAACTGTCTCCTGAACTCGGCGACCTCGCTCGCGACCTTGGCGGGATCCTCGCCGTCTATTAGTACTCTCCTCATATAGGCCGCTATCTCCTTCATCTCGTCGGGGCCCATGCCTATCCTTGTTACCTCCTGTACGCCGATCCTGAGCCCGCTCGGGTTCTTTATGTCCTCGGGCCTATCCCATGGGAGCATGTTCTTGTTGAGTATAATGTTCGCCTTCTCCAAGAGGACGGCGGCCTTGCCGCCTCCGCCCAGCTCCTTGACGTCCACGAGCACCTGGTGGCTCCTGGTATACCCCTTATGTTCTGCGAGAACCTTGAATCCCTGCTCGGCTAGCGCCTCTGCGAGGGCTTTCGCGTTCCTCGTTATCGCCTCCGCGTAGTCGTGGCCGTAGAGCTTCATCTCTATAGCGGTAACAGCCAGCGCGGGGAGCCTGTGGAGGTGATGGTTTGAGACGAAGACGGGGAACACTGTCTTGGAGACGGGCTTGAGCAGCTGCTTCGACGTGGCAGCCACTATTCCTCCCTGGGGCCCTGGGAAGGTCTTGTGTGTCGAGCTGGTCAATAGATCGGCTCCCTGCTTCAACGGGTTCTCCCATACACGGCCCGTTATAAGGCCTAGCACGTGGGCGGCGTCGTACATCAAGACCGCGCCCACGCTGTGCGCGGCCTCTGCGAGCTCCTTCACTGGGTGGGGGAACAGGTACACGCTTCCCCCGAGAACCACTATGGATGGCTTCACCTCCTCCACCATCTTAACAGCCTTGTCCACGTCCACGTTGAACTCCTCGTAGTCGAAGGGCATCTCCACCTGCTCTATGCCCAGGCCCCCTAGTGTGCCGTAGCGTGTGTGGCTGACGTGGGCGCCGGCCTGAACAGGGATCACCAGGGCCTTGTCCCCGATCTTAGCGTATGAGCGGAACACGGAGGCGTTGGCTATGGTGCCGCTGACAGGCCTCACGTCAACGAACTCCGTGTCGAGTAGCTCGCCCATAAGCCTTGAGGCGAGAACCTCTATTTCATCGACATAGACGAGGCCCTGGTAATACCGTTTATACGGCTTCCCCTCAGCATACCGGTGCATCATGTCCGTGATGTAAACGAGAGTTGCCAAGGGGCTCATCTTGTTCTCGCTCGCAATCAGGTTAACCGACTCCACTCCCCGCCAACGGTTATGGCTAACAACAAGATCCAATACACGATCCAATATGCTCCAGGCATCGCTGGACAATATGGCAGCACCCCCGGTCTCGATCAAGAATAAGATATAGGTTGATGCGGGATAAAAAATAATGATATGTTGATGGAAGCGTTCTTTATTCATTAATGGCCCCGGGCTGTATAGTGTCAAATGGTTTGCTGGGCCCGTCTTATCTTTTATGGATGCAACATATTCACTGTTATTACTATGATATTTTATTAATTTGATTTAAACAGGGTGTTTAAACCATTTTATTGTGGTATCCTGTTCTGTATTTCCCGCAGTATATCGCGTCTCTCATGCCGTCTCGTGTAGTGTGCTTTTATGTGGAGAAGGAGGTCTTTTTCGGTGAAGAAGAATATTGTTTCCTTTTTCCCAGGATTCTTGTCGTCGTCTCCTGAGAGACACGTGTTCACGGCATCGGTGCATATAGGGCACGCGATCATCCCGGTGATCCTGTCCATGCATGTATGTATCTCTATGCCGCTATACCTTATAGTTACGGGCTTCCACCGCGGCTCCCAGGTATACGCCATGACACATCCTCTCCATCATATAGTGTTCTTTTCCCGGATTAGTCTATTTCTCCCCCTGCGCCTTGTCTCCAGGAACACGTAGATCGCGGCCGCCAATGCCGTGGCGAGGGGTATGGGGTAGAGCGGGGGCTCGGCCACGGGCTCCGGTATATCGTTGTATGCTGTGTATATGAAGTAGTCCTGGACACCGTCCCCCGCCTCCTCGGCCGCCGGCTTATCGGAGACGGTGTCTATTACGTCGGGCTGGCCGGGGATATCCCATGCCTGATCACTGCTCGTCGCTCTCCCGGCAACAACCGCGATCCTTGTCTCGTTGAAGGCTGGCAGATAGCCGAGAGTGCTCCACGAGACCCTGAGCTCAACGCTGTTGTTGCTCCGGGAGACAGAGGCCTCGTCACTGGTTCCCGCCACGTTTGTCCAGTTCGGATCATATACTATCAGCTCGTATCTATCATCGAGGTCGGGGTCGTTCATACTGCCGAGCGGCACCACTATCAGGCGTGTCCAGGGCTTATCCATGGGCACGGAGTAATCCATGCCGCCCGCGAAAGCTGTTCCGCCGGTAGAGGCGTTGGCTGGCGCGAACGCGATCTCTATCAAGGGCGCCCCGTTGCCCACCGGTATGGAGAGGTTGCGGAACACTATCAGCATATAGAGATAATGCTCGTCGCTTGTCAGCCTATACTCCACGATATCCGCTACCGTGTCCGGGCTACTGAAATACGTGACCTCGTCGCCCACGCTATCCCTCCACACGATCTCGCCGCCGCTGTACCAGTAGGCGTCGCTTACAGGGGGTAGGGTTCCCCTCCAGTCCCCGGGGTCTCCGTCCACCACGCGTTTAGCGGGATAGCCCCCAAACATTGTCTCGATGGAGGCGTTGACGATGCTGCCGGGATATATGGCTATCTTGAATACTTTCTGGAGAGTATATGTGAGCCAGTCAGAGACCCCGGTGTAGGCGGCCCTGGCCACCGGCTTGACCGTGAAATACACGTTGAGATCGAGGTTGCGGTACCCGAACTCCTTGACGCCTACAGGAGTGTTTATGGGCTCCAGGATCCCCTGCCCCCTTATCATCGTCGAGACAGGGTCGAGGGATAGCCCGTTCGCCACATATAGCTTCCCAGCCAAGGCACCGTATTCTACGCGGAACCCGTTTTCTCCGAGGGAGACGATATAGTATTTAACTATATCAGGCTCGCCGTCGCCGTCGACATCCGGCGACTCCGCCTTGACAACTACTGTGGTGGAGTTTGCGGAGGCCACCACTATATCGTAGTCTCTCCAGTGATAGGTGGTGTTGGTGGCTTCATAGTATTCGTCGACGAAGAGGCCGACATGGCTGCTCCCCCACCATAGATCGTTTTCCGTCGTGCCCCAGTACACCATGGGGGCGCCGACAGCCATGAAGCCCCTATCGCTCAACGGGTCATAGGCGAAGACGTAGGCGGCCGCCCCTCCTCTCTGATCAATGTAGACGAAGACGCGGTCGCTATAGATCACTGCCTCGCTGCGCCCATCCAGGTCCCAGTCCCCTATAACGGCCCCTGGCTCCGTGATCCTCCCGTGCCTGGCGTCGTCCAGCCACTTGGCGGCCTCGAGCGTCACGTTGGCGAGCCTTACATGGTTCCACTGGGCCCGCCCCCAGCCCGGCGCGTCCTGGAGGCCGTCGCCGTCCCAGTCGTTTTCCTCGTGCCACGCGGTCTCGTAGAGCATGGCGTTCAGCATGTAGACGGTTAGGCCCCAGAACTCGTTGTGGGGGACGCTGTCGAACTTCATGCCGGGGGCTAGGAGCCGGTAGAGCACGGTGTTCTCGGGGCTCCCGTCGTAGCTGGTGTAGCCGAATACGTCGCCCAGGGGCATTGTTGTGTCGGGTAACTGGTAGCCGGGATCCCCGCTGCCCAGCCACGCGAAGCTCTCCTCGCTGCTCGTGC
>JALVHX010000104.1 GCA_027028805.1 Desulfurococcales archaeon
TACTTAAGGAGACGGAGAAGGGGATCCGGTACGCCCACCTCCTCAAGCCCCACGACAAGTACCCTGTTCTCAGGGATAGCGAGGGGAGAATACTGAGCATGCCTCCGATAATAAACAGCGAGGACACCAAGGTCACCGTTGACACAAGGAACATATTGATCGATTCCACCGGAATAGATCCCGGGATCGTTGTCGACATGGTGACGGTCATGGCTACCAGTATAGCTGAGAGAAGCAGGGACAGGGTGATCGTATACGTCGAGACCATGTACAGCGGCGGCGAGAGGATCAGGGCGCCGCGCAGGAAAGGCCCCCGTGTAGACTTCACTTTGATGGATGCCGAGAGGCTTCTCGGGATAAGGCTCGGCCACGACGAGGTGTCCAGGCTTCTCAAGAAAATGGGCTACTCGGTCAGGATAAAGGGCGACAAGATCATAGCGGAGGCTCCCCCCTACAGGCTCGACGTATTCCGATGGGTTGACGCGGTAGAGGATATAGCGATGGCGCTAGGCTACTACTCGATAGGGATAAAAGCAGACCGGCTCCCGCCGGCCCACCACCCGGGCAGGCCCGCGGCCTCTGAGCACCTGACCAGGAGGCTCCGCTTACTAATGACGGGTCTCGGGTTCACGGAGATGCCGAGCTATATGATGAGCAGTCCCGCCGCCCAGAACGAGCTCTTCGGAGCAGATGAGCCCCTGGTCGTTGTCGCTAACCCCAAGATGGAGAAGTATACCTGTCTCAGGAGATGGCTCACGCCCGGCCTCCTCGAGACAGCCAAGGCGAATATCTCGAGGAGAACCGAGCTGAGGATCTTTGAGGCCGGCGACGTGGTGATAGTCGACGAGGAGAGCCCTACGGGCGCGAGGAGCGAGAGAAGGCTCGGAGCATTGATCACTAGAGAGGATGCGACGCTGACAGACATGCTGGCGGTGCTGAGAACCCTCATGGAGACACTCGGCACCAGGTATAGGCTGGTGAAAAAGGAGGTAAAAGGCCTCTTGCCCGAGAGGACGGCCGCCGTAATGGTGGGCGACACCGAGATAGGGTTTGTGGGCGAGATTCATCCAAGCGTCCTCCTCAGAATAGGGATCGACCAGCCCGTCGTTGTCATGGAGCTTGTCGTGGACAGGCTCGTGATATAGCATATTGTTTAAACAATTGTTTAAACAATAATGCGCTTCTTCATCGAAGGGAGCGGGATTAGTTTTTATTCGCCCTAGATAATCAATTAATAGGCGGCATACACCACGCCCCCTGGCTGAGAAGCGCCGGGGGCCGCGCCGCCACGCCTACCCCGGGGGATCCCCTCGGGCATCGCTGGATGGCTCAGGGAGGTGCTTGTGTGATGGTTATAGTTAGTGTTACGCCCGAGATCGCTCTCGATGATCTCAAGACTTATGCCGGGGGCCTCGGAGTGCTTGAGGGAGACAAGTTCTATGCGGCCGGCGACATGGGGCTTGACTATCTCGCTCTCTCACTGTTCTATCGGGGCGGCTACGTCGACTACGTCTTCGAGGGCGAAGAGCCTATCCCGAGGCCTGAGAAACAGCCTCGTAGCGCGTGGAGTAATATCGGTATGCTCGAGGAGTTCGCGGTCAGCCTCCGCGGCGAGGAGGTTATAGTGAGGCCCCTGGTGTACCGGTATAAGACGGCTAGGGCCGTCTTATTCGAGGCTGTGTGTCCCCGGTGGGCTAGGAGGCTGACCGCCCAGGCCTATGTCGATGATAGCGTGGAGGAGCAGTTTCTCCGGTACACGCTCCTCGCCAAGGCATCGGCTTATTATCTCAAGGAACACGTCGGCCTCGAGAACATAGATGTCGTTGATCTACAGGAGGCGCATACGGCGCTCCTCATGCTCGCCCTCCCCCTCGGGGACAGGTATAGGCTGGTAATACACACCCCCGGCCCCTGGGGACACCCCGGCTACCCCGGCGACCTTATAGCGAGGGAGTTCGGCGTTTATCTCGGCGACTACGTGGTTTTGACCGAGATGGCGTTGGAGAGGGTTAGGGAGGCCTTTGTTGTAAGCGTTAAGCAGGAGGATGTCATAGGCAAGGTGTTTCCCCGGCACAGGGAAAAGATCAGGGCTAACACTAACGGCGTCTACCTGGATCGCTGGGTTCATCCCCGCATACTCTCTTCTTGGAGAGAGAAGGGGGCTGTAGACCACGAGAGCCTCGAGGCGGCTAGGGCGGAGATGAGGGGCAGGCTTGTCTCGATGCTCCGCGGCTACAAGGATGTCCTCCGCATCGATAACAGGATAATAGTAGCGTGGACGAGGAGGCTGGCCCGCTACAAGAGGCCCTATTTCATAGCCAGGTTCATAGAGGAGCACCCGGACATAGAGGCGTTCTATGTATTGGCCGGCAAGCCTCATCCAAGGGACAGCGACGGCTTCAGCTATGCCCGGTGGTTCCGCCGCCTACACCTGCGCCTGAGCAACGTGGTATATATACACGACTACGACGTCTACAAGGCCTCGACGATACTCGGGGGAAGTGATCTCCTCTTGTTCACCCCCTTCAGCGGCTGGGAGGCGTGCGGCACAAGCTATATGAAGGCGGGTGCTAACGGGACACCCGTGCTGAGTAGCAGGGATGGCGGGGTAATAGAGCTCGTCGAGGACGGTGTCAACGGGTGGCTCTTCGGCGAGGATATACGTGACTTCATAAACATCTATACGGATGAGAGGGCCCGCGAGATCGATGAGAGGGAGTATAGGGAGTTCGAGGAGAAGCTGTTATCGATAATCAAGACATACTATGATGAGCCCGAGAAATACAGGGAGGTTTCGAGGAGGGCGGCGGAGACGTTTATAGGAAAAGTGGATGTTAGGGAAAACCTGAGACGCTACTATTTATCAGGCCCGAAGGCTTCCCGGGGATAGCGGGCGCCTCCCTCCCAGGGATCCGGGCAGGTGTCTCTCAGCCCCTCTAAACCTCTCCCTTCAATACGTATACTGTAACGTAGACGTATGCCGCGGAGTATACGGCGAACCATGCTATGAATTCTTCGGGCGGCATCTCGGGGTCTATTGTCCTGAAGTTCCCTATGGGCGGGAACCCGTTGTGGACGAGGTATCCTCCCCCGAGATCATATGCGGCGGCGGCGTAGGGGAACCTGCTCGGCTCGCTTGGATCCGTTGATGTTGCGCCGCTTGTGTCGTAGAACCAGTAGAGGAGGTATCTCTCCGCGGGCCTGTTGAGGCTTCTCCATGAGCTCCATGGATGCGTGGGGGTGTTCTCTATTATCCTTGGAAGCGATATGTTGAAGAGGAGCTCTATGTCGCGTATAACCTCCTCGACAGCCGTGGCGTTGCCGTGGACGGGGTAGGGGCTCGTATACGTTATATCCGGGTCGTTGAAGAACACCTTGATCCCCTCCCTCTGTATATATGTGCCCGTCCACCTCCTGTCCGCGTGGAACCTACCGTTTCCGCCGCAACAGCTACCGGTGGCCATGACGCTCGGCCTCCAGTCGTAGTGGCTGTAGTAGGGGTCGGGGTTATCGGGCTTCGTCACATAGTACCAGCCGAATATCCCTATGGGGTTGACGTATATGAGGCCGTGGCTCCTTATCTGGTCTCTTATGAATGTGAACCAGTTCCTCCAGCCCACCGGTATATAGATGGGCGTCGAGGGATCGTGTAGGGATGAGTCGCCTAGATAGTGGCCGTTGTCGAATATGTTCCATTCATCATGCTCCTTGTCGGGGCCGGGCACGCTCTCGCCGTAACAGCTTATAACGATCGCGCGGTCCGGCGGGTTCTTCCAGAACGAGACAAGCTTCTCTATAGTGTCTATGAGGACGACGTTGTCCTCCCCAACGATACGTTTCGCTACACGTATAACCGTGTCGGGGCTTATCCAGGAGCCGGGTGTCCCGTTTATATAGATCACGTATATCTTGACGGGCCTGGGCCTCTCCACTATGAACGCGAAGTCCTCGCGTAGCACTGATCCCTCCCGTTTATAGCTGAGCTTAACTATCATCATCTTGCCGCTCCCGCGCGCCTCATCGGGTATGCCGTAATACATTGTTATGTTCAATGTCTCGCCGCTATCTATGGTGGACATGTTGCGTGGTAGCGGCGAGGTGGAGACCGGGTCCGGGCGGCCGTAGACATATATCTCTACGCGCCCATCGCTAAGCCTCGCGCCGTGGTTGGTTATGGTTGCCTTGACTATGCCGGCCCATTTACCGTCGCCCCTCCTTATCCCTAGATCATACACCTTGACGTTGCTCACCGTTACAGGGTTCAGGTTCACGCGGAGAGGAATATCCACCCTGAACCCCGTGGTCGTATGTATGCTGACCACGTGCTGTGTCCCCGGCTTCAACGTGACGTTGGGGAGCAACCCATATAGTAGGACGGACTCTCCCGGCTCAACCTCTACGAGCGCCTCGTTTCCACGCACCTCTAGCCTGTTCTCCCATCCATCAACGCTCCTAGCCTGGAAGATTATGGAGCGGTGCCTGTAGTCGAGCATTATGTTGTCAATGTATACCGTGGAGCTACCCTTGTTAACCACAACCGTCTGAAACTGGCTCCCAACCC
>JALVHX010000105.1 GCA_027028805.1 Desulfurococcales archaeon
GCCATGTTCTCGCGCCCTATGCCGAAGAGCCTTGACTGCCCAGCTATATAGCCCGCGGCCTCGTATGTATCCACCACGGTGTCCTCGACCCCGGGAGCCCCCTGGGTCAGCACCACGAGGTAGCCGGGCCCTATGGGGCTGGAGCCGTTTATCGAGACACCTGGCTCGTCTACCAGGTAGATCTTGTCGGGGCCGAAGAAGAGTAGCGTATATGGTATATTGTCTGCTTCCAGGACGCTCCCTATGTCTCCTCCCCTATATGCTCCCGGCGCTACTTCTTCTCCGGGCAGCGTCAGTGTGGCGGCGGCGCTGTCGAGCTGGCTGTAGGGGCTGTATATTATGACCTGTGTGTCTTCCCCTAGCTCTCTACGGGTGGTGTTTATGAGCGAGGCTATGTTGTCGTAGACCCTTCCCAGTATCTTCGAGGAGGTCTCGTTGCCCGCGCCCAGCATGCGTAGCGCTATATATGTCTCGCGGAGAACAGGGTAGTCTAGGTAATATATTGTCCCGGCCTTGTACTTGTCGAGGACGTGGCTGAGATAGCTGGCATAGAACCCAGCGACAACCCCTATGCTCGCGTTGAGGCCCTCTACGCCTATTTCATTGAGAACCTCTAGGGGTAGGTGCGGCGTAACTGTTCCCGAGTACCCGCTCAGGGTGTTGGAGGCGTAGGAGTCCTCCATGATGGTGCCGGGTGTGAACAGTTTCACGGTCTCGTTGTCCATGGATAGGACTATGAAGGTTATCCGGTACCTGCCCGGTGAGAGGCCTGCCGGGTTCCCCTCGGGCACGTTCAGCAGATAGGGTCCTAGGATCTTCTGGTTCTTGCTGAACCTTACGTCTAGGTAGCCGCTCACCCTGAGGCTATATACGCCTGTTATATTGGTTTCCCTAACGCTTATGTTTGCTCCGAGGAAGCCCCAGCCGGCTTCTCCGTTGAGGGGTATGTTGAAGACGGCAGGGGGGATCCGTTTATTGCTGGTATTATAGTAGAAGTTGGCGGCCCTGCCATAGGCCTCGGGATCTATGCACGCGGCCCCTATGAAGACGGTTACCGTGTCGCCCCATATCTTTTTCAGCACCGTCTGGTTGACGAGCCTCCATGCATCGGTGTATGAGCCGTTGGGTAATAGTATAGAGGCGTTGGCGAGGGGGATGCCCTCGTCGAGTCTCCAGGAGCCGTTTATGCTTAACAGCTCATAGTACAGCGGGGTATAGGGGGGCCTGGGCCTCACCCTTACATAGTATGTATTGTTGAAGAGCTTCTTGGTCGCGTTTCCGCCGTAGCTGACGGCGTCGTGGGGGTTGAAGAAGGGTGCGTATATTATGAGCATCTTCTCCGCTCCCTTGCCGGCGGCTTGGACGGGCTGTGTATATGTGGCTGCGAGGTACATGGATAGGATAATAGCCATGACTATTAGCCACGCAGACTTGCTCCTCATCAACTCGGACACCCTTTTCTTCTCCCGGGTCACGGCTCATAGTATATGAGGCTTCTACAGGCCCCTTTGGGAGGGGGATGGCGTTGTGAGCCGCGGATGCGGGTCTTATGGTTGGGTGCGGCCGAATATGTTATATGGGGCCGCGCTACGTGTTGGTATCCCTTATAACTTGTGTGTGGATTAAAACATTTATTCCAGGGCCTCTACGCCGGCGCCGAGCCGGCTGAGCTCTTCTCTCCAGGCCCTCAGCGTGTATTTGAGTACGAGGTATCTCTTCACGTATTCATCGGGGGTGATCTTGTTTTCCCTCAGCATCTTGGTCAGGGTCTCCATCTCCGCCTTGACGCGCTCTATTCTGCCGCGTATGTATTCTACAAGCGTTCTCTCCGCCGCGACCTCGCCCATGGCGCCGGCGCCCCCTATGTTCTCCGGCTCATATATTCCCTCGATGGCGCCGTCTCTCAGCATTATTATCCGGTCGGTCATCCTGGCTACGCGTGGATCATGTGTTGAGACTATGACGGTTTTTCCCCTGCTGTGGGCGAGCTCTACGAGGATCTCCATTATCTTCTCCGCGTTGGCTAGGTCGAGCTCCCCGGTGGGCTCGTCGGCGAGTATGATCTCGGGATCGTTTGCCAGGGCTATGGCTATGGCCAGCCTCTGTCTCTCGCCCCCGCTCAGGTGCTCGGGTAGCCTATGCTTCTTATCCCCTAGCCCTACGGCGTCGAGGAGCTTCTCGGCCCTCTCCCTTGCCTCGACGCGGCCCCGGCCCGCTATTATCATGGGAACCATGGTGTTCTCGAGCGCGGTGAGGGTGGGGATCAGGTTGAAGAACTGGAATATGTAGCCGACTCGTCTGAGCCTGTATTCGCGGAGCTGGGGCTCGGTGTAGTACGTTATGTTCTCTCCGCCCACTATGACTGATCCCGCGGTCGGCTTGTCTATTCCCCCTATTATGTTGAGCAGTGTTGTCTTGCCGCTGCCGCTCGGCCCCATAACGGATACTATCTCGCCCTCGTGCACCGTGAAGGAGACGCCGCGGAGGGCCTGCACCCTGTAGCCTGGCGCGGTATATATCTTGACAAGGTTCTTTACCTCTATCCCGGGAGACACTCCTCTACACCACCCTCAGCTTCTCGGCCACTGGCCTACGCGTGTCCATGTAGAGCACGATGAGGGGGGCCGTGAACATGGATGCGAGGATGAGCGCGGCATAGGCCGCGTCTAGGGGTGTGAACACCATGTCCGGCCTAGGCATATCGGCGGCGGGGGCCATGAAGAAGCCCTGGGACATGCCTCTGAGGCCTCCCCTCATCCATATAAGGCCCGAGACGGCCCCGATCACGCTGCTTATAGCTATAACCGTGAACACGACGCCGTAGACGAAGCGTATTATGTGGCGCGGGCCGGCTCCCCGGGCCCTGAGGGCTGCCAGCTCCCTATCCATGTCGCGTACAAGTATCAGGGTCAGCATTATCGATGATAGCACGGCTATAAGCACGCTGTAGTAGGCTATAGCCCTGTAGGCGGCCACGTTAGCCTTGGCCGTGAGCTGGAGTATGAAGAACATGGGGTCCCCGCGGCCCCTCTGCTCGATCCACTCCTGCATCCTCGGATACCATGCCTCCAGGCTCGTAGCAGTCCCCATGTAGTCTAGGGCAACAGCTATTATCAGGGCTATGACGAAGCTGATCCTGTAGAGTCTTGTCGAGCCCCGCATTATGAAGCTTTTAACGGTGAAGGATAGTTCTCCGGAGACTAGGCCCCCTATGGCCCTCGATATGGTGTCGAGTATTTTCTCTGAGTGCGTTATATACATGGTTATAAAGTATGTTGCGACGAAGGGCGCTAGAAGCGTCATGAAGAAGTCTATCGGGATATATATGATTACTAGGACGACTAGTATGAAATGGATCCTGCTGGCATATGCTATTAGATCAGTCGCTGTGAGCCCCAGAGCCCATAGCGTGTACTTGAATATGCTCAGTATGAATAATAGCTTCATGAATGTGCCGGGCCTCCACTCCTCCCTTATCGGCGGTATATAGATCTGTGTGAGCTGGCTGAGGCTCTCCCCTAGCTCCGAGAATATCTTCTTGACCCTGTTCACAGCGAAATATGCTAGGAGCGCGGAGAACAAGGCGGCGGCCACCGCCACGGGCGCGTTGAACACAGTCTCGGGGCCGAGGCGCAGGCCCGGGAACATCTGTGATACGAGCAGGTCTCCGGTGGCCCATGCGAAGGGGAGCGCGGCGGCCGCCCCTATGAGGGCCGCCACTATTATTGATAACAGGAAGTATCTGTAGGCGCTTTTCAGGCTCTCTCCCCGGGTTACGAGTAGGGCTATGCTGCGCCTCCCCCAATCCGCTATCAGGCTCGATATTATGGTGAGGAGATACCATGCCGCAACCATTACGGGGAGGCTGAGCCCCGCGATCGTAACTGTTGACTGTAGCGTTGTCACGAGGCTTATCGTGGCGAGTATATCGGCTAGGGGGGAGTAGAGGTTGACGGGTTCTTCTCCACTTGTCCATGAGGCGTTGATCGCGCCGCTGTATCTCTCCGGGACTATGAAGAAGCCCTGCTGTTTCTCTAGATGAATAATGTCTCCATGCTTCTCCGAGACCGTGGAGGCGATCTCGTCCATGACATCGTGGATCACTGTTCTGGCGGCATCGATCGAGGAGAGGGGCAGGATCCTCGGGTCTAGGACTATGTCGTGTACAACTGTTATATATATGGATGCATCCACATCCCCTATTCCCTCGACACGTCTCAGTATTTCGCGGAGGCTGTCGAGCCCCGTCACTATATCCGGCCTTATATAGTATGATGCGGAGTCGGTGGGGATGGGTATGAGCGTGGCCGAGGATATGTTGGATAACGGGTTCTGTATGAGGAAGACATAGCCCACGGGGCCCTGTGCGAGCACGCCCTGGGCCAGCGTCCTGTTGTCCTCCGCTATCCTGTAGGATACTATGTATCGCGTCCCCGGTGTTTCCTCTACGCTTATATTGCCGCGTATATCCATGAGGCTGACGCCGTCGCCCTTCCCCATCTCTCCCGCTACGACCCTGATCCGCCTGCTCC
>JALVHX010000106.1 GCA_027028805.1 Desulfurococcales archaeon
GGGTCCTAGCGCGCGTATAAGGCCCTATAGCGTTATATGTGATAACGCGGTCATTGGCTTCGCGGTAGAGGTTAAGGCTAGCCTGATAATGGAGGATGCTGATATACATCACTTATCCTATATCGGCGACTCTATAATATGCGAGCACGTTAACCTGGGTGCGGGAACCGTAACCGCTAACCTTAGATTCGATGAAGCCGAGGTGCGTATGATAATAAAGGATCGAAGAGTATCTACTGGTAGAAAGAAGTTTGGAGCAGTCATAGGCGGCTACGCCAAGACAGGGATCAATGTATCGATCCTCCCGGGAATAAAGATTGGATCCGGGAGCTGGGTGTACCCGGGAGCCGTTGTGACACGCGACGTGCCGCGCAACCACTTCTATAAGGCTAGGGCGGAATACTATTTAGAGCCTCTTCACCAGAATAAATATAGGGGCTGATCACCCGGGCACCGATCCGTTGCCGGGGATGCGGGTTGCGTATATCGATCGAGGAGTTCCGCAAAAGATTCCCGAACCTGGCCCGCGAGATACTCGATGAGCAGGATGGCGCATCTATAACCCTCTCGTTTTCCACGTCGGCGGCGGTGGATCCATGGCGCGGCTATGTTCCGGGCCCAATAGATTATCTCAGACGGGCCAAGACTGTTGAGGAGGCCCGCGAGGTCATAGAATACCTCCTTAGACACGGCGAGATCACGGAGGACGAGGCTAGGCAGTATCTGGCGCTTCTCGATGAGAAGGGGCTTGATGCATTTGGGCCGCGCAAGGACGCGGACTACTACTATAGGGTGGCGCTCGAATACTGGCGTCTTCTAGCGCTCCAGGAGCATATGAGGAGGATTGCTAAAAAGCCTAGCGGCGTGCAGCAGCGGCAACGATCTTGATAACATCTAGGTCGCGGAGAACATAGTCCTCGCCGACACGCTCACCGGTCTTAGCGTTGATTGCGTAGAGAAAGGTCTTGCCTAGCTCTGTGTGTATCATGTATGCTAGCTCCCGCGCCGTAGTGCCCCGGGGTACGAGGTAGGCGTCTGGGAGCACGTTTCCAGCGTGATCAGTGTATTTATGATGATCTTCGACGGGATAAACAACTATTAGGCCGAGTTTCTCGAAGACAGCCTTGTTGAGAAGCTCCTGAACCCCCGTGGTACCGTATTTATCCAAAACGTTTCTCTTAACCAGCCTGAGCGCACGGAGTTGTTGGTTGCTGAGAGAAGCGTTGTCCTTGATCCTGAACCCTGGCTCGCCCGGGATGTATTCTATATAGCCTTTCTCCGCAGCCTTTCGTAGAATATATTCTGCCAGCGCGCTTATCCCTACAACATTCTCCTCTCCGAACCTCTCGCGGAGCCGTCGGAGGTTCTCCTCGGCTCCAGGTAGATCGATCTTGTTGGCGGCTATTATTATGGGCTTGGATATTTCACGCAGTTTCACCGCGAATAGATCCACGTCCTCGGGGCTCCATGAAGTAAACTTCTTGTTCTCAAGGCCGGCGGCCCTTATAGCTTCCACTATATGGTGCTTCTTTACGGAGAGCCCTGATAGGTTCTGGGCTAGCAGGTCCAGGGGCTTCTTAGAGGCTATTACGTGACGTATAAATCGTTGCCATGCGCCGCGGACAACTGATTTGAACCATTCATCAACCTCCCGTCTTATCAAGACAGCCTCCTCAACCGGGTCATAGCTGCCTGGTTTCGCCGGGTGGCCTTCGGGAGAGGTTGAGCCGCTTGCATCCACCACGTGTATCAGCACGTCGGCTTGGCGTAGATCATCCATAAACTTGTTTCCCAGCCCCCTCCCCTTGCTGGCGCCAGGTATGAGTCCGGCGACATCCATTATCTTCACGGGTATAAACCTGTAGTCGCCTATACAGAACCCTGTTCTCGGGTTACATCTGACCCCTAGCTCGACGTGGACACATTTCTTCTTGACGTAGCCTACTCCTATATTGGGCTTTATCGTAGTGAATGGGTGGTTAGCTATCTCAACGGGTGCGAGAGTTAGGGCAGCGAAGAGTGTTGACTTGCCTACATTAGTCTTGCCTATTATCCCTACGAGTTTCTCAGGGGGCGGCATGATTCCCAGCCTATGCTGAGCGCTAGGTGTCCCAGTTGCCGCGTCTACAAGGGATTTATGCTGGGGATGCACTATAATTATAGCGCCGTCTCTCCTAAGCGTCTGCTGGACGATAAAGATAAAATAGCGGGGAGACATGTGGTTTGTGAGAAATATAGTTAACCGCTTGGGGCATGGATTAGTGCTCATCTATGCGAGGGATCAGGGATATGGCTCTGAGCATGTACCACTATATTAGGGATGCGTGGAAGAGGCCCTATGATAACCTGAGAGAGCTTATGAGACAGAGGCTTATAGAGTGGCGGAGGCAGCCGAGCATAGTTAGGGTAGAGCACCCTACTAGGCTCGACAGGGCACGTGCCCTTGGATACAAGGCTAAGCAGGGTTTCATAGTGGTGAGGGTGCGTGTCCGCAAGGGGGGCCTGAGGAAGCCTAGGCCCAATAAGGGTAGGAGACCGAAGAGAATGGGTGTATACGGGTTCTCGCCAGCTAAGAGCCTGAGGCTTATAGCCGAGGAGAGGGCGGCACGTAAATACCCTAACCTAGAGGTGCTGAACAGCTACTATGTCGGAGAGGATGGACAGTATAAGTGGTTCGAGGTTATACTCGTGGATCCCCATCATCCCGCAATACAGAACGATCCCGAGATCAACTGGATCACAGAGAAACAGCATAAGGGAAGGGTATTCCGCGGACTCACAAGCGCCGGTAAAAAGATGAGGGGTCTCCGTAGGAGCCGCGGACTTAAGGGCACGATAAAGCAGAAGTGGAAGAGAAAGGCGAAGGAGAGAAAGCTCGGAAAGAGACATGAGGCGAGCCGCGGCGCAAACGATCCATGGCAGACAGCTCGGCGCAAGCTAGAGGATCTAACATAAATATAGAATCTTTCCATAATTATTATTGTTTAATAACAGTTCCATGATTGTTAATTATTTTCCTATTTAATATATAGTGTATCATTATTTTCTCGGGATTCTTGAAGTTGTTTTATATGGCGTAGAAGCTGTTGCTGTATAGGGGATAAGCGTTATTTAGCCGTGTTTCTCGTCCGGCTCCATACATGTATTTACTCATTATAGGTGGATGTGTTCTCATAAACGATATTTACCGTTCTCGGTATCTATATAGACGTGGTGAAGTGTTATGAAGGGGTGGTGGGGCAGGATATTAAGGATTGATCTGACGAGGAAAAAGGCGGTGTCTCAGGCGATCGATGCCGATGTCTTGAAGATGTTTGTGGGTGGTAGGGGGCTTGCGGCTAAGATACTCTGGGATGAGGTTGCCCCGGGCACGGATCCGTTCTCTCCATATAATAAGCTGGTGTTCGCGATAGGGCCTTTGAGCGGGCTGCCTCTTCCGTCCTCGGGGAAAATGGTTGTAGCCTCCAAGAGCCCGTTGACCAATGGCTATGGCGACGGCAACGTGGGTACGTGGGCTAGTGTTATGTTGAAGAAGGCTGGTTATGACGCGATAGTCGTGGAGGGTGCTAGCGAGAAGCCCGTCTATATATACATCGAGGATGATAAGGTTGAGTTCCATGATGCAGGCGATCTATGGGGCCTGGACACGTTCCGTACGGAAGACGAGTTGATTAAGAGGCATGGGAGAAACGTTGGCACATTGTTAATAGGGCCTGCTGGAGAGAACCTTGTCAGGTTCGCCACGGTTATATCTATGAAGGGTAGGAGCGGCGGCCGGCCAGGCATGGGGGCCGTGATGGGGAGCAAGAAGCTGAAGGCAATAGTTATACGCGGCACAAAGGAGCCCCCGATAGCCGAGCCGGATAAGCTTAGAGAATACGCTACCGCGGCCTACCAGGAGATACTTAGGGCCGAGAACTATGATTTCTGGCGCCGCCAGGGAACAATGGCGACTGTTAGATGGGGTAATGAGAACAGCGTCTTGCCTACAATGAATTTCAGGGAGGGTGTTTTCGACGAGTTCGAGGGGATAAGCGGCGAGGCCATGGAGAAGCTGAAGGTCGAGGTAAGGGGCTGTCCCTACTGTAACATGCAGTGCGGAAACGTGATACTTGATGCGGAGGGGCTTAAGAGCGAGCTTGACTATGAGAACGTGGCGATGTTCGGGAGCAATATAGGGTTAGGTGATCTAAGGAAGGTTGCTGTCCTGAACAGGCTTAGCGACATGCTCGGCATGGATACTATAAGCATGGGTAGCGCGGTCGCGTTTCTCATGGAGGCTAGTGAGAAGAAGCTGATACCGGAGAGGATCGAGTGGGGCGACTTCGAGGCCGCTAAACAACTAGTGATCGATACAGCTTATAGGAGGGGCCTCGGCGCCCTAGCGGCCGAGGGCGTGATGAGGATGTCGTGGTATATCCGCGGCGGCTCAGAGGTATTCGCTATGCATGTGAAGGGCCTAGAGGTATCGGCGTATGACTGCCACGCGGCCCCGGGGATGGCGCTCGCATACGGTACCTCGCC
>JALVHX010000107.1 GCA_027028805.1 Desulfurococcales archaeon
GTTGTTTTCTGTCTCGGTGTGCGTGTTTATATTTGTTTGTTTATTGTTTTCTGTGTCTTCGCCTGTGTCTGCGTAGTTTTAGGGCTAGTTTTCCGGTGAATATTTTCTCGCTTCCTATGATCCTGGAGGCTATCATGGATGCTGTGGCGGCGTATATGGTTGTTGCTGTTGGTGCTATTATTAGGGGTGTTGTTTCTCCGAGTATGGCGGCTTTGGGGATTGCGGCTATGTTTGCTATGGGTATGGCGGCGTAGGGTGTTAGGCTTCCGGGGGGTGTGTAGAACATGGGTATTAGTGCTAGTATGAATAGGGGGCCTACCGCGTAGCTGTTGATCATCTGTGCTGTTCTTATGTCTTCTGCGAAGAGGCTGAGGGTTATCCCTATCGCGAGTACTAGGATCATGTTTGCGGCTAGTGTTGCGAGGAGGCTGGCGGCGGCCCATGGGGTTATGGATAGTGTGTGGCTCACCGTGTTTATCACTGCTCCTTGTTCTCCCGCGGCTCCCGGTGTGGGGGATGTTGTTGATGCGAAGAAGGCTATGAAGACTATGCCGTATATTGCTGATACTAGTAGTGATACCGCGGCGGCTACGAGTATCTTGGCCGCTATGATCGTTGTTCTCTTGACGGGGAGCGTGAGCAGTGTTTCGAGCATTTTCTCTTCTTTCTCGACCGCCATGCTTGTTGAGGCGAACTGTATCATCATTGATACGAGGACTATGACAACCACGGGTATGATCACCGAGGCACCTATCACTGCTCCCGCGACGAGGCCGGGCTCCGCCTCTATGACCTTGTTGCTTATCACTGCTCCTCCACGCGGCTTGACGGGGTTTCTCGCGAAGCCGGGGTCTGCTCCGTGGACGGCTATTATGGTTGCGGATATGTTTTCGGCGTAGCTTTCTATGTATCTCTGCGCGGTGCCTATGAGCCCTAGCTCGGTGAGGGTTAGGCTGGTGAAGACTATGTAGTATTTGATGTAGGCTGTCTTGTTTGCTGTGAGGTTCCTGGTGAAGCCTCTCGGGATCACGTATATTATCCTGGCCCCGGTCTCCCTGTATGCTTTTATGGGTGACGACGTGTTTGTCCTATATACTCTGAGCCCTATTTCCTCCAGGTACCGTGTGTAGTTCAGGCTCCATTTCCCGTGATCCATGTCTATGACGGCGGCTTCTCCGCTCGCCTTGACCGCTTCTTCGACGCCCTGTTTCGTGGCCACCGCCATGAAGCCGTAGACTGCGGCTGTGAGGACTAGGGGTGCTATTATCATGGCTACTATGATCTTTGGGTCTCTTATGATGCTCTTGAGCTCCTTCCATATTATTAGCCAGAGCTTTCTCAATTTTCCCCACCCACTGTTTTCATGAATACCTCCTCGAGGTTCTCGGCGCCGTAGCGTTGCTTCAGCTCGTCTGGCTCTCCCTCGGCCACGATCCTGCCCCTGTATATTATGCCTACTCTGTCGCAGAGGTATTCTACCTCGAGCATGTTGTGGCTTGAGAGGAGTATTGTTACGCCGTGCTCTCTGCTGTATTGTTTTATTATCCTCCTAACCCTGTAGGCGTGGGCTACGTCGAGGCCGCTTGTGGGCTCGTCGAGTATTGCTAGGCGGGGATGGGTCATGAGCGTCTTGGCTACTAGGAGGCGGCGGAGCATTCCCTTGCTGTAGCTCTTGATCTTGTCTCCAAGCCTCTCGCCGAGCCCGCTCATCTCCGCGGCCTCTCTCACCATCTCCTCCCTTCTCTCCTCGTCGTCGGTGTAGAAGCTTGCTATGAATCTCAGGAACTCTAGGCCTGTGAGGTACTTGTAGGCTCCGGCGTCCTCGGGCAGGTAGCCTATGATCATCCTGACCTTCTCGGGCTCGTCGGCGACGCTGTGGCCGTATACTCTTGCCTCTCCGCTTGTGGGCTGGAGTATTGTTGCTATTATTCTGAGGGTTGTTGTTTTCCCGGCGCCGTTGGGGCCTATGAGCCCGTAGATCTCGCCTGGGTGGACGGTGAAGCTTAGGCCGTCGACTCCCCGTGTGCCGTCGGGGTATATTTTTACGAGGTTTTCTACCTCGACAGCGTTTTCCACGGTTTCTGCACCACGTGGGCCTGTATTATACAAAACCAGGTTATGGCGGCCGCCGTAAATAAACCTATGCCGGCCTCTCCCCGGGATCCCGGCGGGGCTGTGGCGTGGTGTTTATTAGGGGGTTTCTCTATAGGTGCACATCGGGTGTTGACACGTGTCAACCATGAGCTTGGAGGAGAAGATCAGCCTGGTTAAGGATATACTCAAGTCCATAACCCGGGGAGCTGATCCACGGGAGCTTAAGGAGAAGTATGGGGACGTGCTCAGGAGGGTTAGTCCCTTCGAGATAGCTGTTATCGAGCAACAGCTCATAAGGGAGGGTATATCGCCCAAGGAGATACTCAAGGTGTGTGATCTACACGTCGAGGTTTTCCGGGAGTATCTTGAGTCAGAGGAGCTCCGCGGCGTCCCCGAGAACCACCCGGTGGCCCTCCTCATGAGGGAGAACGCGGAGATAGTTAAGCTCGCCGAGGCCCTCAGCCTCTACGCTAACGCGGTCAAGGGTGCTGGGAGCCCTGAGGAGAAGATGAACAACTATGAGCTTGTGAGGAATATACTGGCTGAGCTCAAGGACAAGGTTAGGAGGCATTATAGGAAGAACCAGATGCTCCTCTTCCCCTACTTCGAGAGGAGGGGGATAGAGGCTGTCCCGAGGGTTCTCTGGGGCAAGGAGGACGAGGTTATCACCGGTATTAGGAGGCTTCTCCAGGAGAAGCCCGCCGAGCCCGAGAAGCTCGATGAGGCCGCGGAGAAGGCGGCGGGGCTGGCGGCCCAGGTCATAGATCTCGTGTTCAGGGAGAACAAGATACTGTATCCCGCCGCATGGGTGCTGTTGTCTCCTGGAGAGTGGAAGGCCATAGATATATTGGCCAGGGAGCTCGGCTACATAGTTGATGCCCCGGAGCCCTGGGGCGACGGCGTTGAGCCTGTCTATCCCTACATGGTGGAGGCCTCTGTTACACCTGAGCAGCTCGAGAAGCTCCCGGCCGAGATGAGGAGTGTGTTGAAGGATATAGAGCCCGACCGCTACAGGATCATGAGGCCCGGCGACATAGAGTTGTCGACCGGGTTCCTGTCGCCGGAGGAGATAGAGCTCGTGTTCAGCAGTCTCCCGCTCGAGATAACGTTCGCGGATGAGAACAACAGGGTGAGGTTCTTCACCAAGAGCAGGCTCACCGGGGGGTTCCCGAGGGCTAAGACCATTGTTGGGAGGAAGCTCGAGTACTGTCACCCGCCGAGGCTTGAGGGCTATGTCAAGTTCAACGTAGACTTGTTGAAGCAGGGCAGGTTCAGCCACCGCGAGTTCTGGACGAGGATGGGCGGCAGGATCATAAGGGTGCTGGTTGTCGGCGTCCGGGACGGGGAGGGAAGGTATAGGGGGACGCTCGAGATAGTGGAGGACTTCACGGAGGTGCTCGAGAACCCTGAGAAGATAAAGGAGAAGATCGTGGTGCTCTAGGGTCTTGAGAAGCGTCTTCGAGATAGCGGCGCGGCACCTCCACCCCGCGCTCAGGAGGGCTTTGGCGAGGGAGCTGTGGAGGAGGGGGCTCGGGGTCTCGGAGATAGCGAGGAGGACGGGGCTCTCCAAGTCCCTGGTGTCCCGCTACCTCTCCGGCGAGAGAGGGGGGCTCATAGATCCCCTGGGATACCCCGACGTCGCCGCCATGATCAGGGATCTGGCCGACAGGGTTGCCGAGAACCCGCCGGGGCCGCCGGCTGTGGAGGCCGAGCTGATAAGGATAGCTCTCTACATGCTCTCCCACCGCTACCTCTGCGGCCTACACGAGAGAATAGATCCCAGCATTGATCCATCCAAGTGCAATATATGCCCGGAGCTCTTCGCGGCGTACCGAGGTGCCTCGCCGGGCTGGAAAAAGGGTTGAGGGGGAGGCTCAGCGGGTATGGGAGAACCCTCGCCACGGGCCCCTATTGTTTTGTATTGATGGAATAGAGGGGGCCTCGGAGAGTAGGGGCTTCATCAGAGCCCTGTTTTTGTCCATGGCCCCGGGGAGGGGGTTATAGTGGGGGCTTTGCCTCCTCCAGTATTTTCTCTATGAATTCTTTTAGCGGCATGGTCTTTGTTCCTCTGACTCCTTTTCTCCTCACCGCCACGGTGTTGTTTTGTTCTTCTCTTGTGCCTACTACTAGTATGTAGGGTATGTTCATGAGCTCTGCTTGTCTTATCCTGTAGCTTAGTGTTGCGTCGCTGTCGTCTATTCCTGTTCTTATGCCTGCTTCTCTGAGCGTGTTGTATACTTTGTATGCGTATTCGGCGTGGTCTCTGCTTACCGGGATTACGCGGGCTTGTTCGGGGGCTAGCCATACCGGGAACTTTCCTGCGTAGTGTTCTATGAGTATTCCTGTGAACCGCTCTATTGAGCCGAGGAGGGCTCTGTGTATCATGACGGCTAGGTGTTCTTTTCCGTCTCT
>JALVHX010000108.1 GCA_027028805.1 Desulfurococcales archaeon
ATACACTACTCTTCTTCGGCCCCGACAAGATCTACCTGGTAGACGAGCCAGGTGTCTCGATAAACGGCTCCAGCCCCATAGGGCCCGGCTACCTCGTGGCGCTGACCCAGGGGGCTCCCGGGGCCGAGGACACCGTGGTGGATACATACGAGGCCGCGGGCTATATAGCTGGGCAGTCAAGGCTCTTCGGCATAGGGCGCGAGAACCTGGCCAAGACGATCAGTGATCTACGCTCACAGATAACCGAGCTAAACAACAAGATAAATGATCTCAAGTCGCAGCAGAGCATACTCAACAACACCGTCGAGAAGCTGCGCACAAGGATCGGCGAGCTCGAGGCAAAGCTCACGAGAAACTGCAGCGACCAGCTAAACCAGCTGCAGGCGAAGCTGGACGAGGAAAAGAAGAAGAGCGAGCAGGCAATGCTCTACGCGACAGCCGGGGCCGCAAGCACGATCATAATAGCCCTGGTGTTCTCACTAATAGCCGTCAGGCTCGCAAAGAAAACCGCCGCGGCGCCGACTAGGGGCAGGAGAGGCAGATAGAAGGGGATTGATCCCTGAGCACCCTTCTTTTCTCACCCGTTTATAACAGCCAGTTTTTCCAACGGGTTGTTCTGAGACAACCATATAGCTAATAGGAGCATGCCTAGCCCTATGCCTACAAAGTTCGCCGCAAAGCTACTCGACCTGAATATTGGTATGCGGAGGGGTTTCCCGTAGAGAGGCCATAATAGATACGTACCCCGCTTCGTCGTAGCATCTAGGAGTATGTGGAGAGCCCAGCCCGAGAAGAAGGCTAGGGCTATATATAGCGGCGCCTCCCCGGGGAACCCTATGCGTAGACGCCTAAACGCCTCCTGCACGAGATAGAACACTATATAGGATGATAAGACGAGCATGAAAACATTATGGAGAAGCTTTCTATGCCTAAAGCGTAGATCATAGTCCGGGAACCATCCCCCCAGGAACCCGGCGATGCCGCAGAGAAGAGTATAGGGAGACGCGCCCCCAACCAGGAGGCCTGCAGCGAAGCCAATGAATGCATGAACGCTCCTCTTCAAGGCGCGGCTACACCGTCCCCGGGAGACAAAGTGGAAGCTATCAAGTAGACTAGGCTGTCTCAACTATTATTATTTCTCTTACACACTTAATACTTGCCTACAAATAATCGACAACGTCTTCTTTATCAAGGAGGGCTCCGGAGGCCTTTTCTTCTCCTTCCCCATTCTCGAGAGAGGCTTCATCAAGTGCTTATAGGCGCGCGGCGGCGGGACAAGCCATTCCGGGAGCCTTGGCCGGGGCACGACCACGGGTATTTTCCTAGCCCTGGGATCACGGTATCCGCACCGGGGGCAACGATACCCCTTGTTCCTGCCCATCGATTTCATGCGATGGCCGCACCGGGGACACCGCGGCGCCTCGTATCTCACCTTCTCCGCCAGCCCCAGGATCCTGATCTTCTCGATATTTATGGTGGCGGGGTGCCGGGGGCCCGGGGGCCGCACTGTGCCATAGATCCTTATCCTATCACCCACCCAGAGCTTCTCAACCATGTCTCTGAGACTGGCCGTGGGCTCGTATGCCGCTATATCCATGCTGTGCCCCCCGTCGCTCACCCTCATAATCACGTGGCCGCCCCTTATCCGGCGGGGAGGAGACGATACCACAGCGTCGACTATGACGCCTGTATAGGGGTATGCCTCGCCGAGACTGTGTATGCGGCGTAGATGCATGTCTGTTGCCTGGTTGGTGCGGTAAACCATGTACATGGCGGGCTCCTCTCCAGCATCTATGATCTCCAGGGCCTTCATGAGAGCCAGCGGATCCTCGCCCCTCACCCCGTAGAGAACCGGGTCGGGGCTTCTCCGGGGAGCGATCAACACGCTCCTTGTCTCGGGGTCTATGTTGAGGAACCCCTTGTCGCCGACAACCGCGTCGTATCTGGCGACGCTCTCATAGCTTATCCTCCTCGGCTTCCCAATGTTCTCGGGCCTCCTATAGGTGGTGAGCTCGTATGTGTAATCAGTGTGGAGAAGCGTCACGCCTATAGCTGAGAACGCTCCCACCAGCCCCCTCTTCTTCCCCTCCTCGATGCTTGTATACATCGTCTTGGCCCCGCCTCCCCCTATATGCCTCATAAGGGTCTCTAGGGGGAGAACGCTCCAGACAGCCCTCTCGGCCAGGACGCGGAGGCTATAGGGTATCTTGCCATACACCATGGCTACCGAGGGATGGCTCTCTGGGTGGCGATGCCTCTCCACATACCGGTGGGCCTCCTCAACAGCCTCCATGTAGAGGCTCTGGGCCTCCTCCCACGACTCGGCGCGTACACGGATCACCAGGGCGCCGTTGCCGCGCGTCTTCCATGGAACCGTGGGGGATAAGCGTATCAGGCCCGGCAGATCTACTAGCTCGATGCCCCGCCTACACCATTTCAGCACCAGTCTTGCGGCAAGCTCTGTGGTGCATCCACCGAAAGGGGTGTCTATGTCGTCGAGCCCTATATGGGCTACTTTCTCCTCCTCATAAAGCATTTCGCGCCAGCCACCACCAATGGGAGAGTTATGGTGGCGTCGCCGTAGACCACGACGCTTCTAGCGGTGGGCTTCAGCTTACCCCAGCTTATAGCCTCCCTCGGCTGGGCCCCGCTGAGGCTTCCATCGTACTCGACGGCTGTTGTGAGATAGACCGCGTAGTCGAGTCCGTCGCGGAACTGGGCCCACCATATGGTGTGGTGCTTGCTTATCCCGCCCCCTATTATCAGGGCCCCCAGCTTCTCGGAGCCGAACACTATGTCGGCGAGAGCCCTCTCGTCGCCGAGCACATCGATCTTTAATCCATGGAACTGGGCCTGTAGCGCCAGGTTTGTTCCGAAAGCCCCATCCGTTATGCCCGGGACGAACACCGGGACGTTTCTCTCGTAGGCGGCGCGGAGTATTGAGAGCTTATCCTCTATCATGGCCCCGGCCTCTCTCAACAGCTCGGCCACCCTCCACTCCTTCTTCGAGCCACTGATCCTCTCTAGGAGTCTTCGAGTAAAATTCTCAACCGCGAGCCCATAGTTCTCCACCGGTATAACGACGTTTCCGAGCCTATGCATATCTATTGTCCGCAGCATCGTGTCGTCGAGCGCGAAGTAGCCCCTATAGTATTTGTGCCCGGTCCCCCTAGCTATATCATGATCCACCGTGCCGCAGGTAGTTATGATCGCGTGGGCGAAGCCCTCCCTCACGAGCTGTGCAATGACGCCGCGCAGGCCCGTGGCCACAAGGTTCGCGGTAAAGGCCAGGAACCTTGTCGCCTTCTCATCCATCCACATGTCGGCGAGAACCATGGCCGCCTCATAGACGTGGCCCGCCATGAACCCGTGGGCTTCTCCAAGGGCCTCTATGAAATCACAAAGGGTTAGGTCGGGGGAGACAGTGTAGTCGCGCACAGGCTTCTCCATAAGCTTCCTACGTATATCGCCTAGAAGCGCCATATCATCTACCTGGGACACGCCGCATACACCCCTCCGCTATATAAGAAAGACATGCCCCGCTGGGCGCGGTGCCCGGTGCATGGCTCTATATTATCCATGGAGAAGAGCTTTTTATCATTGATGCAGCAGGAGGATGATTCAGCCGATCCATGTTATGTCGAAGTAGCCCTCGGCATGCTCTCCGGAGACCTCTATGATATACCATCCGGGCTCGCCGAGAGCTATCACGGCCTCACCCTCCTCATCCCCCTCCACGACACGGCTCCACAGGGTCTCGCCGCTCATAGTCTTAAGGGTTATTGTGAGCTTGCCGCGCATCAATGATATACTGTATTTTATCGTAAGGTTGCAGGGCTCTATAACATATATCTTCTTGGTCTTCACGCCCGTGAACTCCTTGAACTGGTACCTCATATAGTTCGCTCCATCACTCCCGATCCATCCCAGCTTGTACTGGGGACTAATATGGGGGTGAACTAGGAGCTGTGCAGCAACCACAGCAATGGATACAGTCGCCGCCACGAGTATTAATACCGCCGCCTTCATAGCCTCCCCACCAATGCCCGGCGTCGAGGCAACCTAACGGGGCTTCGCCGCACACCGATATTTTTCGCTTATTAGTAAACATTTAATCGTAGCCGATATAAAGGTTAGGCCCGTAATATACTGTTTTATCTAAAAAATTTGTTCAATTTTTACATAAAAATAAATTGAATATGATAACTGTACCCATATATAGCAAACTATATAACCATGCTTACCGTATAATAGTATTGTTCACGACTATATAGGGATAAGTTATGAAGCGGCGGCGTAATAGGTCGAGGATAGAGATATATAGGGACATCCTAGGCTATCTCGATGAGCATCCCTTATCCAGGAAAACCCATATACTATATGCATCAAACATGAACACGAGGGCATTCGAGAAAGCCTTTAATAGGCTGATCCAGGTAGGAGCCGTGGCAAGTAGCCGCAGCAGCAACGGGGAT
>JALVHX010000109.1 GCA_027028805.1 Desulfurococcales archaeon
ATTCTAGCCGGCTATGCAGCTATAAGGATTTGTACTCCCCATAATCATCCTTATTTAATTATCCCTATGGCTTCATTGGCTAAGCCTAATAGCTGCGTCCGCGTGTTTTTCATCATTTTCTAAAGGGTTTGGAACGACTGGTTAAAAAGGGTGTTATTCGATGAAGAAAAATATGCCCCGCTCCCGCTAGTGAGAGCCCGCGTGAGGCGTGCCGTTGGTGTTGAAAAAGGCTTCAATGAACGCGGGTGTTAGTAGCGGGGGACACTAGTTATCTCTTGTTTTATTTGTTTACTAACTCGTTGTTTATCCTGCGCAGTATATCCGCCATTATATCTATGGCTTTATCCATTAGTTCTATGCTTATGTTGAGCGGCGGCGATATCCGTATAGTGGAGACACCTGCCCCGATAACCAGTACTCCTCTCTTGAATGCCTCGTTGATGAACTCTGCGAGCTCTTTCTTGGCGGGTTCCTTTGTATCCTTGTTTTTGACGAGTTCCACTCCTATCATTAACCCCTTGCCCCTGACATCGCCGATGATCTCAAGCTCCTCCATGAGTTCTCTGAATCTCTCCATAACATGTTCTCCGACTTTTCTCGCGTTATCAAGGAGGTGTTCGTCCTCGATTATTCTTATAACCTCGAGAGCGACTCTGCATGCAACCGGGTTTCCTCCAAATGTTGATGCATGGGTGCCAGGCGGTAGATCCATTATCTCTGATCTACCTATTACCGCTGATAAGGGGAGGCCTGAGGCTATGGCCTTAGCACTCGTCACCAGATCCGGTTCAACGCCCCAGTGTTGTATAGCCCACCATTTACCAGTTCTCCCCATACCGCTTTGAACCTCGTCTACTACTAGGAGAATGCCGTGTTCGTCCGCGATTTTTCTAAGACCGGGGAGAAAGTTATCGGGCGGAACTATATAGCCCCCTTCACCCTGTATTGGCTCAACTATTATCGCTGCAACCTCGTCTCCGCTGATATACTTGCCTAGCACATAGTCCTCTATAAAGGCAAGTGCTTGCTCGCCGCATTCTATCGGGTCATCCGTGTTGAACGGGCACCTATAGGGATAGGGGTAAATGGCGTGTATAACGCTTGGTAGCAGTGGGGCAAACCATCTATGCTGGATAGGTTTGCTTGCGGTAAGGGTAACCGCCCCCATGGTTCTTCCGTGAAATGCTCCATAGAACGCTATTATGTATGGTCTCTTGTTGCGGAAGTGGCCCCGCGCGATCTTTATAGCCGCTTCAACGGCCTCGGCGCCGCTGTTTCCGAAATACACTTTTTTCTCGCCGCCCATAGGCGCTATATCGACAAGCTTTTCTGCGAGCTCGACAGCGGATGAATAATAGAAGTCTGTGAGAGAATAATGAGTAATGGTTCCCAGCGAACGTTTTATTGCTTCTAAAACTCGGGGGTGATTATGTCCTACATTAAGCACTGCTATGCCCGCGTTTAAGTCTATATACACGTTGCCGTCGACGTCGTAAGCTATCGCCCCCTCACCGCGCTCTATCACGAAGGGATACCAGCGGACAAAGGACTGCATAAGCACTTTGCTGTCCCGTTCAACGATCTTCTTTGCAAGAGGGCCTGGCGGCTCCACCTTTATATACGGCACGCGGCTTGCACCCATAGAACCCCACCCTTGGATATAATCACGTGTAATGGGTAAATATCGGGGGGTTCCTATATAGTATTGACCCGGATCACCGGAGACATTCAATCGTACCAGCGATCCACAGGTGCCGTGTCTCGCGGTGTGTAATCAATATATAGACCCGGATAAGGTAGCTATGTAAATGCAGCGCCGCGGCCATGGTGTAGGTTATGAGACTCGAGAAACGGGATCTAGTTATAGTAGAGGAATATAGCTTCCTGGGGCAACAACGTTATAGAGTACAGGTTAAGGGAACAAATATAGTGTTCAATGTAGAGGCTGATAATCCGGAAAAGGCTCTGGAGAAAGCTCTCGAACTTGCCCAAAGGATCGGGTTAACGAAAGATATAGCGGAGACTATTAGACAGAGGATATCGTCTATGCATACATGAGTAAACTATAATGCGTGATGGTGCGCTGATGAAGCGGATTCTCATCAATGATATTTATTTAGTCTGCTGGGCACGGATTTATTGTATGAGATGACGAGACTTGCCCCCCAGGGACCCTTGGGAGCTGCCCCGGGGGATGATGATATTACCGCGAACCGATCATTAGTTTCTTATTTAGCTCTAGAACGTTTTCTTTTGGCTATTCTTTTCGAGATCCGATCAGCGGTCTCCGTGGGTAGAGGGAGCTTTGACCCGGGTCTTAGGAGATGGCGTGTTATATTTATTGCATCTTCTAGTTTTATCATGTAACCTATACTGATATATAGTCGTTTATTATTGTGTATTATTATTTTTCCGGCTTTAACACCGTGCGCGTATATATAGGTTTCATTATCCTCAACGATCTCTTCTCCGTATAGCTTCTTCTTCGCAACCCCTATACTGGGCTTTCCAAGCACTAAGCCTATATGTGTAGCTATCCCAAGGCCTCGGGGATGGGTTAAACCGTGGCCGTCAACCATTACGATATCCGGTTCAATAGAGAGCTTCTTTATGGCCGAGATATAGGCTGGGGCTTCGCGGAACGCTAGGAGACCCGGTATGTATGGAACATGGACGTTTTTCTCGACGACGCTATATTCCACTAGGGTTCCCGTACCATATTCTATTGCAGTAGCCACGCCTACTATTTTATTGTGATGAAATGCGGCATCTACGCCTGCTACATATTTTATTTCCGAACGGGATAGGGGCGGCGGGTTGTTGAGACTGTCGATGGCTTTTTTGAATAATTCTCTTTGGAGCCTAACTGCTCTTTTGGCATCAAACAAGTATTTTCCGCCTCTATGTGGGTATCCGTGCCTCTCTCTTAAACACTATGGTTTTTTCAATAGGTGTGCTTCCACTTTTTATAATAAGTATATCTATTCCATCTCCCGATACGGCATCGCGCATTATTGCGTGGTGAACAGCTGCTATAGCTAGTTTTTCGGCTTCGGAGGGGTTTATGTTATCTCGGTAGCCTTGTTCTATTATGCCTATTGCCACGGGGCCACCGGTGCCTATGGCTGCATAGTCGTCTTCTATTAGCGAGCCTAGGGGGTCGAGGACATATACATGACCGCCTTCTTCATCTATGCCTGCTACGAGTGTTTCTACATAGAAGGGGATTATTTTGTATGAATATAGGAGGTTTGAGAGAAGCTTCGCCAAAGCCTTTACACTGATATCGTAGCCCATCTGGAGCTTATAGTACTTAGCCTCGCCACGCAGTATTTTTATTATTGTTTGCGCATCCCCGTGCAACCCCACAAAGCCTATTCCTATGCGATCGTTCACAACGTATAGTTTTCTGGTTTTCTTACTTAGAACGAATCCATTATATGACAGTCTCTTCTCCGAAGCTAGTACGACAAAATCCTTTCCCCTGATCGCGACAACTGTTCCACCGTCTCCCATGACTACTGCTCACCCTTTTTCAGCAAAGATAGATCCCTATGTATATGTTGCCAAGGAACCTATTCTTCTGTAATCACTCATGTCTCCTATATAAATATAGGTTTGAGGACCCGCTCTAGGAGAAAACAATGGTACTGTAACTGCCTCTCTTAATAATTAATACTTTCGGCGAGGTCTCGGAAACTCTTTTTCTTTAAGTGAAGAGTCCAGCAATGTACCTGCCGCGATCAACTATACTTACAGTAATGCTGTGGCGCTCGGGGTGTCTTAGCTGTGAGAAGGGTTGATGGAAACAAGTGTCCGGAGTGCGGGGGCCTGCTAATATACGATGAGTATCGTGGAGAACTAGTTTGTAGCCGGTGCGGCCTAGTGGTTGATAGGGTATATGACTACGGCCCGTTGCGTGAGAGAGAAGAGGTTGTGGAGAGAAGAGAACTATCGCTGAGAGGCAGGCCGCGGGGGCATGCTGTTGCCAAGAAGCTGCGTTATAAACTTAGACTATATAGGATAGGTAGGCAGATAGAGGCTTCGCGGCCAGGCCTTATCATAGACTATAATAAGGCGTTTAGGCAGGGAAGATTTGTGAACACGGTTACAAGTATAAATACTGTTAACGCTAAACGTGTTCTAGAAGAAAAAGGCGTATTAGAGGATCTTGAGGAAATAGTGAGAATTATCATGGAAGTAGATCCGGCCGCGATGGCGCGTACATATAGATCGAAACTCGCAATCGCATATATAGTCCACTATATGCTTACTAAAGGAAAGTATCCTAATCCGCGAGACACATCGCGTATATTTCATATAAGTCTTACAACTTATAAGAGACTTGAAAAAGTAGCTGATCGTATATATAGAAAAATTGTTAGCAAACCGATAGCTAGAGAAATAATTAAAATAAAAATTACATAAAAATATATTATGTTAAAGTATTATAAAGATCCTCAGTCTATAGTGT
>JALVHX010000110.1 GCA_027028805.1 Desulfurococcales archaeon
CCCGTAGCCATAGTCAGAGCTCAGCACGGACTGCCCGCCGTAGGAGAGGTACTCGAAGCATTCGCGTTTCCACACCTAGTAGCAGGCTGGATGCGCGGCAGCCACCACGGCCCCTTAATGCCTGTCCCACAGCGCTATGCCCGCGTCACAAGATTCGATGGCCCACCACGCATAATAGCCCTCGGATGGCAGATCAAGAATGGAAGACTCATAGGGCCCGCCGATCTCTTTGACGATGTCGCCTTCGACGAGACGAGGAGGCTGGCACAGCTCATAGCAGAGTATATGCGTCGCCACGGCCCATTCATGCCTCATAGGCTTGGCCCCGAGGAAATGGAGTATACGACACTGCCAGCGGTCCTAGAGAAACTAAAGGATCGGTTCGTCAAGGTCGCCGAGCCTCCGAAAGGCGTGCACAAACACCCCAGCGAGATGCTGAGCGAGTCTTCTCACGACTAAGCAGTAATGATAGAAAACACAAAATAATATAGTACTTTTTTAATAACTAAATAAAATATCTGTTTAGCAAAATATATGGTGAAACACATGAAAGCCCCTATAATCGCGATTAATTACAAGGCATATTATCCATATAGCTTTGGAAAACACGCTATAAGGATCGCTGAGGCCGCGATAAAGGTATGGGAAGAAACGGGAGCACGGATTATCCTGGCCCCGCCTTTCACAGAGCTACGTGCTATAGTAAAAACGGTCTCAGATACACCTATCAAGGTATTTGCCCAACACGCAGATCCAATAAAACCGGGGGCGCACACAGGCTTCATACCGCTTGAGGGGCTCAAGGATACCGGTATTCATGGAGTTATAATAAACCATAGCGAACATAGGTTAAAGCTTGCAGATATCAATTGGCTTATACACCGCGCACACGAAATAGATCTCGAAGTCCTAGTATGCGCCGACGTGCCGGAAACCGGTGCAGCGGCCGCTGTTTTAGCACCAGATTATGTAGCCGTGGAGCCACCAGAACTAATAGGAACAGGTATCTCTGTGTCAAAGGCCAAACCAGAGATAATCACGGGCTCGGTAAACCTTATCAGACGGGTAAACGAGAAAGTAACAATACTTACCGGTGCAGGTATAAGTCGCGGCGAAGATGTCGAGGCCGCGATAAAGTTAGGCACATCCGGCGTCTTAGTAGCGTCGGCTATAGTGAAATCCGAGAACCCATACCATGTTATAAGGGACATGGCTATTAGCGGGTTGAGGGCCCTACAAGGATAGCACATTAATCATCACAGTATCGTTTTATCCAAATGATATAATGATATATATAGATACAATAGTATAGCATGCCCAACTTACCTAAAATCCGTTTTATTATGAAAAATAGAAAGCACAAGTAATATACACACCGCTACATGTTAATGAAGAAGAGCCGCCGGCGGGGTTTGAACCCGCGACCACCGGCTATCCTGGGTCGACCTCGGAGCTCTTTTATTTACCGTACAAGGCCGGCGCTCTACCGGGCTGAGCTACGGCGGCTCTTTGGGGAAAGATATGGTAGCCGGGCGGGGATTCGAACCCCGGTCACCGGGGCCAGAGCCCGGCATCCTTGGCCGCTAGACGACCCGGCTACGCTCGCCGCTATTTTATTATGTTGCCTCAGTACGGGTTTATAATAATTACCTCGATCTCTCCCGCTAATAGAAAAGTTTATATAGAGTTGTACATGAGTATTATGTGGATATAATTTAAACCTTATGGTGGAAAAATGGCGGTTTATTCTCGTGAAAACCAATACAACCACTCGGAAGCAGAGGAATGCCCACCCGACAAGATAATATACGATCCTCAACGCGGCGAGTACATATGTACTACAACAGGAGATGTAATAGCCAGCCGCGTAATAGATGAGCGGCCAGAATGGCGCGCTTTCAATGCAGAAGAAAGGGAACGCAGAAGCAGGACAGGCGGACCCCTAACAGGCACAGTTCATGATCGCGGGCTCACTACAACAATTGATTGGAGAGACCGCGACGCCAGCGGCAAGCGCCTCGAGCTTAGAAGAAGACTTGAGATGCAACGACTTAGACGATGGCAGACGCGTACCCGAATACAGACAAGCATAGAGAGAAACCTAGCCCAAGCGATGAACGAGCTAGACAGGCTTGCGAGCCAACTGAACCTGCCCCGAAACGTGCGCGAGGAAGCCGCCAGGATATACCGAGAAGCCGTAGAAAAAGGCCTGGTGCGTGGAAGGAGTATTGAAAGCGTGGTAGCAGCGGCAGTATACGCCGCGTGTAGAGAGCTAAAGGTGCCTAGAACGCTCGACGAGATCGCCCGCTATACAAAAAGCAACCGCAAAGACATAGCGCGGTGCTATAGACTTCTTCTAAAAGAGCTTGGCGTAAAAGTACCTACCAGCGATCCCATAGACTTCATATCAAGGATCGCCGCCGCGCTGGGGCTAAGCGGACGCGTTATGCGAAAGGCCGCTGATATACTACATAAGGCAAGAGATAAAGGGATAACCGCCGGCAAAGATCCCGCCGGCCTTGCAGCCGCCGCGATATATATAGCCGCACTCCAGTGCGACGAGCGGCGCACCCAGAAGGAAATAGCCCAGGTAGCTGGCGTCACGGAGGTAACTGTTCGTAATAGGTATAAAGAACTCGCAAAAGAGCTGGGCATCACGCTCCCGTCTCAATAAACTTTACAATATACTATATAATATATTATAATTATTTTTATCAATCATCTTATATTAGGCAGGATCGTTCTGTAAAAACAATTACAATTATATCAGAAAAATTTATCCATGTATCGTCTTGATAGATCAGTCCATTATTAATATATTTTCCTCGGGGTAGCCATATTCCTGTATAAGGATCTGTTTAACCCTGTGTCGATGATCCCCCTGAAGCTCTATACGCCCGTTCTTCACGGTGCCTCCGGTTGCTAGTTTTGACTTAAGATACGACGCCATTTCTTTTAACTCCGCAGCATTCGAACCTAGGCCTTCTATTATTGTAACCTCTTTGCCGAACTTCCTACGATCAAGCCTTATTTTTATGATCTGTTGCTCCCTTACAAGCTGTTCACATAGCTCTGGAGGGAGGCCACCACATATTGAAGTGAATTCTTCCCTAGCCATATCTCCTGCTCCTGCCCGCACTTGTTTTAGGCCCACGTATTACCATTATTGAATACTTGGAATCGTGCTATATAAAGGTAAATCCCGTGGCCGCGCAAACAATAAAAACAAAGTTTACTATCGAATAGTAGCAGATGAAACGCATGGGTGGAATAATGACCTATCACGGAGACAGCGCTACGCATAAGTTCAAATGCGGTGTCTGCGGCAGAACGTTTTCTGAAGAAGAGATAAGGATAATGAAGAGAATAATGTGCCCATACTGTGGCAGTAAGATAATATATAAGATGGCGCGTAAGTTTAGAATAGTAAAGGCTATTTAATAACTATTATGTCCAGAGAACCGCCTAGAAATAATGGCCCCAGCGGTCTCTACAATTATCCGTGCAGCGAGGAGGCTTGTTATATCATTTATATCGCCCAAAGGATTAGTCTCCACTACATCAATACCTACCACTCTACCAGCGTTTCTGAGCACCCCGCTATATATACTAAAGAACTCCCGCGGCGTTATTCCGTTGGGTTCCGGGTTACCTACGCCTGGCGCATATGCCGGATCAAACACGTCCATATCAATACTTATATAAACATTCTTGTTTCTAACATATTTCAATATTTCATTTATCTTTTCTTCTATATCTAATATACTATAATATTTTATACTAAGATTATTATTTTTAACAAACATAAGTTCGCTCGAAGTATATGCTCGTACTCCGATATAGACTAACTCTATATTATTTCTTCTTTTATCTATTATTCTCCTCATCACACACGCGTGGCTCATTCTCTCCCCTAAATATTCTTCGCGGAGATCAAAGTGCGCATCAAAGACCAGCAACACATCTATATCATTTCCCATAGCCTTCACTATAGGAAGCGTCACCAGGTGTTCCCCACCTATGCATAATGGTGTTTTTTCTCCATACTCGCCGAGTATACCTTTATAAACCGCCTCTATGTTATGGAGAGAACGCTCTAGTCCTCCTGGCGGTATAAATATATCCCCAATATCGTGAAAGCCGTGTCTCTCCACATCTATATTGAAATAAACACTATAGAATTCTAGATTCTCCGCCGCTGTCCTTATATATAGTGGGGCAAAACGGGTGCCCGGTTTATAGCTTGTTGTTGCGTCAAGCGGGCAGCCCACTATAAGTATAGGAGATCTTTCTTCGCATAGGCCACCAAAACAGAAAGTGTCTCTTAGAAGATGCTTCCATACATTATACATGTTTTCCACCATCCCATAATATCTTATATAGGCATAAAAACATCTTGTAGAAGAAGAAGAAATAGTGGTGATAAACCCCTTGGACCGGC
>JALVHX010000111.1 GCA_027028805.1 Desulfurococcales archaeon
CGCGGGGCCTCCACCCGCTCGGCTTGAACACGCTTTCCCCGCCCGCATTCTCTAGGGCGAGGGATAGGAGGGCTGGTGCATAGAAGCTTCTCAGAGCCGGCGCGTGGTTGACGACGTAGTCCAGTATATCCCCGTATCCCCATACATCGTAGAGGACGAGGTCTTCGAGCACAGCCCTATAGTAGAAGCCCCCGCTCCTGTTGCCGGGTACCAGCTCCGCGAACAAGAGGTATAGGTAGTAGTTGAACGCCTCCCTGCCCACAAGCGGCTCGGCCGACGGGTCGCCGAGAACATATCGCCTATACCCCTCGGCTATGATGTCGTGGAAGAACGCGTTATAATACCTCTTATCGCCCGGCACAAGCTCATCGAACACTAGGCCATGGTAGTAGCCGTTGAACCATTTCTCCGCCACGACGCGCTCCCAGAAGAACCTCGCCACAGCAGGGTCGAAGGCCTCGCCGCCGGGCACAACTATTTCCCGCAGCACATACTCCTCGAGCCCCGAGCCCCTGAGCCCTGCCCATCCACGATACGTGAGCAGGCCAGCCTTATCCACCAACCCCGTGTTCCTGGCCCCAGCAACTGCCTGGGCTATCGGGGATGCTATGGAGAATAGGAGCAGGATTAGGAGCAGAGCATCTAGGAGGCGTCTCGGAGCAGACAATAATCTCCCCCAGGATTGAGAAATGAATATAGGGCAGTAATATATGTTTATTGCCGACTAAACCCATGGGGATAGGAATGCTTTTGTACCGGATAAATATTCTTTCAGCAACACGTCTCAGCAATACAGCTTGATCGGTGGAAGACCCGTGAAACAATAATGATTTACGCATAAATATGGTTAGGGATCCTTAAAGAATATGTTTAAAATAAAAACACTGCTCGGGGGCACAGGCTTCTCGGCGCCTATTTCCTCTGGGCCAGCCTGGAGTTGAGTATTAGGAGGGTCTGCGGTGTCTCGCCGGCGAACTCGAGCATCTGCTTGATCTCGCTGAACACCTGCTCCTCCTCGACCTGCTCCTCTATGAACCAGTGGAGGAAGACCTCTGTCGCCCTGTCGCGTTTCTCCCTGGCCAGGTCGAAGAGCCTGTGTATGCTCTCCGTGACACGTTTCTCGTGCTCCAGGGCGTGGCTTATTACGTCTAGGACGCTGTTCCATGTATGCGGCGGCCTCTTTATCTCCTTCAATACGACGCGGCCTCCCCTGCTGTATATGTAGCCGTATATCTTCATGGCGTGGCCGAGCTCCTCCTCGGCCTGCTTCTTCATCCAGTGCGAGAACCCTGACAGCCCCATGTGGTCGAAGTACGCGGCCATGGAGAGGTAGAGGTAGGCTGAGTAGAGCTCGCTGTTGAGCTGGTCATTTAGGGCCTCGAGAACCTCCTTGTCCATCCAGCCCATCCCCCCGTTGTCTCCCTCGGGGCCTGTGGGACACTGTATCGCGTTTTTCTCTAATAAAAATGTGGGCTAGCCCTATCTTAACATACGCGGCTCTATGGCCCGGAGGCCTTTATCCCGTTACAGCACCCCCTGTAGTATATAGCCCTATTATTAGCCGCTGCAACATATATCATGGGGAGGCATAGTATTGTATAATGGGGGCTCCGGGTGCCTTGTGCGCCGCAGGCTACGCGGATCTGCCTCTGCACGGGGGCCATGTGCCGCCGTGGCTTATACGTGTTATGAGGGAGATGGCTGAGAGGATACTTGAGATACTTGTCCTGGAGTATGGGGCGGCTGAGGCCGTTAGGCGTCTAAGCGATCCTCTCTGGTTCCAGGCGTTCAACAATATTATCGGCATGGACTGGGACAGCAGTGGCTCCACCACGGTTACCACGGGCATAGTCAGGGAGGTTACGTGGAGGAGGCCTGATCTCGGCTTCATCGTTGTGGGCGGCAAGGGTAGGAGGATGCTCCGCGTCCCCGAGGAGGTGGGGGAGGCGGCTAAGCGGATCCATGCAGACGTGGATGTCGAGGCTTTGAAGAGTTTCTCCCGGCTAGCCGCCAAGGCCGACACTGTTCTCCTACAGGACGGCTATAATCTCTACCACCACGCCCTAGTTTTCGCGGAGACCGGTGAGTGGGCGGTGATACAGCAGGGCATGGATCCCCTGAGGGGCTGGGCGCGTAGATACCATATCTACATGCCGCGCCGCATAACACTGAGGCCCCACACCGGGATACTCGGGGAGAAGAAGAGCATTGTACTAGACATCCTGGAGCACGGGGCGGCGGAGAAGGCTCAGAGAGCCATACTCGACGCGGCCTCGGAGCGGGACACCTATAGGCTATACGCATCCATATACGCCCGGCTCCGCGGCACAAGGAGCCTGGCCGAGTACCTGGGCCTGGAGCGCGACATGGTGGCGGAGAGGATCCCCGCCTACAGGCCTCTCCCAAAGCCCCCGCGTATAAGGGTCGTGCTGCGCCGCGCCTACGAGACAGGGCCCCGGAGCACCGAGGAGCTCCTATTGATCCCGGGCCTCGGGCCCGCCGCGATAAGAGCTCTCGCGCTAGTAGCGGATCTCGTCTACAACGCGGCCCCCGGCACCAGGGACCCGGTCACACTGCCCCACGACCCCTTCGCATACGCCTACGCTATAGGCGGCAAGGACGGCGTCCCCTACCCCGTCAGCCCCAGGAGGGCGAGGATGGTGCTGGAGGCCCTCAGGGAGATCGTTGAGCGGGCGAGGCTCGGGGAGAAGCAGAGGCTCAGAGCCCTCAGGAAGCTGGGCGAAATGATACGCGTGGTCGGCGAGGACTAGGGGGCCGGGAGGCTAGGAGCCGGGCCTCAGGGCCGTGTAGATGAGCCAGGCGGAGGCGGGCGCCGCCACAATGATCTCGGGCACAGCCATCCCTATCCCCAGAACACCCATCTTCGAGGCGATCGTAAGCGCGAGCCCGGTATACGATAAGGCAGCGAGGCCCGCGGCGAGCGGCAGGGGCACAGGGCCCCGGAGCCCCGATAATAAGACGGCCGTGGGGGCTGAGAGGAAGAAGAGGAACGCGGACAACACGTGCCAGGGCCTGGCATGCTCCGGGAAAACACCGACGAGCAGGAGGAACACGCCGGACAACAAGAGGAGGAAGGCGTAGACGCGGCCCGGGGCCCCAAGAGCCAGGGAGTAGAGGACTATGAGCACGCCCGACGCCACGAGGCCATAGTTGAACAAGGGCTCGCTGAGCCTGTTGCACGATGAGAGACAAGCCGCGTCGCCGCCGCACGCCGCGGCCCAGTCGCCTAGATCACTGAGCGCGTTCTCCAGGAAGCTGAAGCACCCGCTGACAATGATCGCCGCGGCTATGAACACCCAGGGCGCGACGCCGGCCGCCAAGCCGAGCACGAGCCGGAGAACACTCGTCGAGCCAGCCTCCATAGACAACGCCTCCAGACCCACCAATAACTATCCCCTGCGGCAGATACTATATTGTTTCCCCGGAGCCGGGGCCCCGGAAACGCTAATGTTTTTGTACAAAAACACGCCTCAGTATTATAGCGTGGACGCCTAGACGCGTTCCCAGGAGAGGGGTGCAGTATGCCGCACTGCCTGCACGGTAGAGGCGGTTTCGAGGAGGTCAAGGCTTTCATAGAGGATGCTCTGAGGGGGATGGGGAGGCGTGTCAAGCCGAGCGGCGGCGGCCGCATAGTCTCGTACAAGATAAGCGTCTTCTCCAAGATCACGTTGATCTACTACTGGAGCGACGGTAGCTTCCAGGTCTGCGGCCCCCGCGACATACTGGAGGCCCTGAGGAAGAGGGCTGTCGCGGACCCGAGGATCTCGTTCTACGAGCCAGTGGAGAGCGTCGGCGTGGCTGTGAAGGTGCCGGACGAGATCACGAGCCTTCTTATGAGGAGGCAGTGGCTGTCCTATATGCTGTGGAGGTGCCGGGTCGACCTCGTGGCCGCCTTCGCGGCGGCCCCAGTCGCCTATTTCATTATATCAATGTATAACCCGTTGCCCGAGGCACTTATTGCCACGCTCCTCTTCACTGTATTCTTCATACTCGCCCCGAAGACTTATCGATACGACGGCAAGCTAAGGCTATACCATGTACTCCGGTGCCCAAGCTATAGATGGGAGCTCGGCCGCGTCGACAATATACTTGAGAACAGGCTCAGATCCCTCCCCCCGGACAGCCCCTATAGAGAGATAATAGCGATGCAGTTGCGGGGGAGGAGGCGGTAGAGGCGCCGCGGGCCCAGTGAGGGATGATGCCTGGCTTCTCCGGGATCCCGTGTCTGTAGAGTATTCTACACAGCTCTGTGTCGAGTGTTCTCCGCCACCTGCTTATATAGTATAGACAGTGATCATGTAGGCGTGGGGTGCTGTGGGGTGGAGGAGGCGATAGTTGTCGATGGGCTTAGGAAGACTTATCGAACCAAGAAGAGGAGGGGGTTGCTGGGCGGCGAGACCGTTGTGGTTGAAGCGCTTCGCGGCGTCAGCTTCTCTGTTAGAAGGGGCGAGGTCGTGGGGCTCCTCGGCCCCAACGGGGCGGGGAAAACAACTACTATAAAGATCATAGCCACCCTCCTCCTCCCCGATGACGGGGACGCGTTTGTCATGGGGCACAGCGTGGTGAGGGAGCCGTGGAGGGTTCGGGAGAACATAGGGCTGATGCTGACGGTTGAGAAGGGGTTCTATGGGAAGCTTACTGGGAGGGAGAACCTGGAGTACTTCGCCGCCCTCTACGGGCTCCCCAGGGGCGTGGCTGAGAAGAGGGTTGCGGAGCTCCTTTCTCTCCTGGAGCTGGACAAGCTGGGCGCGGCCGACAGGCTGTTCGAGGAATACAGCCTCGGCATGAAGGCAAGGCTCGGGCTTGCCCGCGCCCTCCTCAGGGATCCACCTGTCCTCCTCCTCGACGAGCCCACGCTCGGCCTCGACCCACCCAGCGCTAGGAGGATCAGGGAGCTCGTGAAAAGCCTCGCCCACCGGGAGGGCAAGGCTATACTCTACACAACCCATAACATGTTCGAGGCCGAGATAGTGTGCGACAGGATACTCTTGATAAACAAGGGCAGGATAGTCGCGGAGGGGTCCCCGGAGAAGCTGAAGGAGATGATCCCCTACACCCGCACCATAGTGGTGCAGGCCAGGATACCGGAGAAGCCTGTCCCGGAGAAGCTGGGGGTTCTCGGCGATGCATCGATAAGCCCCCTGGGCGGCGGCGTGTACGAGATAAGGGTTAGGGCTAAGAGGCCCAGGGAGGTTCTCGGCGAGCTTATACACGCCGTGGTAGGGCTCGGGGGAGACATACTTGATATAAGGATGGAGGAGCCGACGCTCGAGGATGTCTTCATATACTTCAGCCGCGGCGAGGGGGATGGAGAGAGATGAGCTTCCTCGATCTCGTGCGGGCTGAGATGAGGATGGTGTACGGCGACATGATGAGGAGGAAGGCTATGCTGGCGATGTTCATCGCCTATCCCTACGTGCTGACCCTGTTCTTCCTCCTAATAGGCTACGCGCTCGGCTCCCCGAGGGTTTTCGCGGCCAGGGTCGGTGTTAGGCCGGAGATATTCTTCATCGTCGGAGGCTTCATAACGATGACGATACTCGGGGTGGGAGACGATATATTGTGGAGGCCGATGTTCGACGAGTGGATGGGGACACTCCCCTATATAATAGCGAGCCCTGTTTCCAGGATACAGCATTATCTCGCCATACCCTTGCCCAGGCTCGTGCTGGTTCTAATAAGCGGCTCAACCACGGTTGTGCCCGTGCTCGCCTACTACTACGGGGTCCCCGGCCTCCTCGACGCGTTGACGATACTGGGGCTCACAGCCCTCGCCGCAGTCTTCTATGCCGCGGTGGCCCTGGTTATAACGGGGCTCTTGTTCGGGATGGGCGGAGAGCACTGGAGGCTCATCAACGTTGTCAGGCCGTTCCTCATAATACTGGTTGGCGCTTATTATCCCCGCTACCTGCTCCCATTATCTGCGAGGATCCTCAGCTACATGGTTCCCTCATCCCATCCCGTCGAGGTGGCTCAGAGGCTCCTGGTGGGCGGGGTCGAGGCCGGGTATGCTCTCATGCTCCTCGGAGTGGCCACCGCGCTCTTCCTCCTATACATGCCCGCTGGGCTCAGGAGCATTGTTTTCTGGGAGAAGAAGAAGGTGGCTGAGGGGGTGAAGACGTAGCCATGGGTCTCGACGCGGCCCGCGCGGTTTTCCGCGCATATCTCTTAACCGAGCTTGTCAGGAGCAAGGGCCTGGCCTACGGCATGCTGGGCCTGATAGTCTGGATGCTGTTCTTCGTGATGCCGATAGCGTTGTTCGCCCCGCCCTCCATGTCTCCCGGGACTGTGGCGGGCTACGTGTTCTCCGCCATCCTCGTCTTCATGTCGTATAGCATGGCGTCCTGGGACTGGGCCTGGGAGATAAGGTATCTCTTGATGAACGGCATACTCGAGTACGTCTTGGCGAGCGGCCGCTCCGTCTTCATACTCTACGTGGGCGTGGTCCCCGCGTCGCTTATATGGATGGTTCTGGCGCTAGCCCTGGTATACGGGGCCCTCGCCGTCTTCATGGCTCCGCCGGCCCTCGCGCTACATGATCCAGCGGCGCTCGCCGCCGGCACGGCTATGCTTCTCATCGTCCTCTTCGCCTACGCCATGCTCCTCGGCGGCACAACGATCTCCACGGGCACAAGCGGGCCCCTCGTCGAGCTCATATCATGGATACTCCCCCTCGCCACCGGCGGCCTGGCCCCGCTCAGGAACATGCCTCCCGCGCTCCAGGCCTTCGCGCTCCTAACACCATTCAGCTACCCCGCCGAGCTGATACGCCTCGGCCTCCTCGGCGCCGAGCCGATCATGGATCCACGTACAATGATCATGATCGGGATCCCGTACTCAGCCCTCTTCCTAGCACTCTCGCTCATATATTTCCGCGGCCAGCTGAGAAAGATGATGAAGGAGGGGCCGAGAACAATAGGAATGTACTAAGGCCCCTCGCGTCATCCCCCGGCCAACCCTCTATGACGAGAAAACTGCTGGTCATCAAGCGTTCTTCATTCTATAGCGTCGAGGAGCAGTTAACGGTATCCGGCGTACAGGGAACATGAGAATGTTGCATTGCCGGACGCAGTGGCCCCTTCGGGGTTTTGTGGGAAAATAAACCCGGGGGGAGGACTGCGTCTTATCCGTGTTTGTCTACGGCGCGGCGCCTCTATGGTATGGTGCTGGCTTTCTCTATGTTTCCGGCGGCCTCCTCTAGCTCCTCCGCGGGTATGCCTAGGTTCTTGGAGAGGAGCTTCAGCATGTTTGTCTTAGCTTTCTTCTCGAGCCTGCCCATGATCCTGGCTGTCTCCTCATCCATCTCCCTGGCCTCTTTCACCGCGTCGGCGACCGGGTGTTCTAGGCTATAGGTTTTCTCGGTCTCTATCACAACGTATCCCGGGTCCTCGCTTGCCTCGACGCTGTACCCGTGTCTCCCGGCTATCATGCTCGCGATGTATGTATAGAGGCGGAGGGGCATCCACGCGGTGTAGGCGTAGCTGGATGTCTGCACCACTTTCTCGAGATAAACATACCCCTTCTCCCCGTTCCTCCAGATCACCAGGTTGTCGTAGAAGCTGAGGCCCCTCACCCTATAAGTATACTCGTCCTCGCCGCGCGTGGCGAGAGGCATAATCTCGACAATAACCTGCTCGCCCTCCCGCGACAGCAGGGGGAGATCCCTGAAGCTGAGGCCCCTAAGCCTCCTGAGAGGGACGAGCACCCTGTAGTGCTCCTCATCAATGGCCTCCGCGGGATACCTGGTTTTCCCAACCAACACGTAGAGCCGGCCCTTCTCGGAGACAACGGTTCTCATAGAGGCCATGCACAACACCCCCGCCACACGGCCCCTCCACTATATGGAGCACCCCTCTGGGGGCCGCTGGGGGCGCGGTTATCTGTCCCGAGCTCCTCGGCCACCGTGTTCTATTTTTGGGAAAACCATGGGTTTTAATGCTTCCCGCTAATCGCCGCCGCAACCGTTGTATATGATGACGCCAGAATACTATACTTGGCGGCCCGGATCAGTCTCCCCGGGGCCGCTCTTATCCCCTGGCCGGGGGCGCGCTGTGTTGGTTGAGGGCGGCGTCGACGTGGTGTATCACTGTAGCGGCCTAGCTGATCTATTGTTCAACGGCTACCTATGGGCCGTGGAGAGGGTTTACTCTGTTCTCGGCGACGCGCTCGGCGGCGTCGTGACCGTTGTCGTGGCCGGCGTGTACTGCCGGGTCGAGGGATCGGATTATGTTGTCGGCAGGGTGCGCGGCGTCTCGGCGTCGAGGATATGGGTTCCCGGCGGGGGAGAAGGCGATCTCTTCGTGGCGAGCGTGGATGAGGCCCGCCGCGTCCTCGGGGGGCTCGTCTCATACATCGTGGGCGACGAGAAGCTGGCGGGCAAGGCTGTCTCAGCGATCGTAAAGGGGAAGGATAAGAGGATATACCGGAGGGGCTCCAAGAGCTACGTCTTCCTAGACGGCTACGGCTACACTGGTCTATCCGAGGACGCGGTGCCCCTTGAGATAATGTATGATGGCCGCGCAGTGGTTTTCCGCAGGCCCCACCGCTTCGCAGAATACGTGGCCTCACAGCTCCAGCCGGTCGAGAAATATATCGGTGACCTGAGAAAGCTCCTCGGCCGCCGCGTGGGCGAGGACGCGTGGCATAGGCTCGTACCCCACGTACTGGTCAGGGAATACATTGCGTCGGCGAGAGCCGAGCACAGGATCACTTATCCCGAACACAAGGGCTACATAGAGGTTCTCGAGGAATACCTCGGGGGATAAGCCCTCCCCCTCCGGGCCCCAAGCCTGTTTTAAACCACCACGCCAACTAGAAGTCTAGGCGGGGTCCACGGGGCGCGGAGCCCTCCCGCCGCATCGGATCCATGTTCCCTGGTAGACGGGGGTGTTCTAGGTATGCGGGCTCTGGCTCTGGGCTTCGCGAGCCCTCTCCACGGCGAGGACTATTATAGGAGGGTCTATGAGTGGCAGAGAAGCTGTCTCGAGACCTTCGGGGATATACATGTGGTAGAGGAGCCTGTCACGAGGCCCGGGGACGCGCCTGATCCAGGGGGCTATGACCTGGTCATATTGTCTCTCCTAACCGGCGGCACCAGCAGGCTCGCGAAGAAGTATCTCGAGGACTATAGGGGCCTCGTGCTCCTCCTCTGCCACGGGAGACACAACAGCGCCGCGAGCTGTCTCTCGGCCAAGCCCTGGCTACTCGCCCGCGGCGTGAAGACGAGGATAATATATGGGGACAACAGCCCCGAGCTATGCGGGAAGCTGACGGCAATATATAGGGGAGTCGAGGCGGCCGTGGGTCTCCGGGGCCTCCGGGTCCTCGAGATAAACGCTACGGGCGAGCTCAGCGGGGCCGCCAAGCTGTTCATGGAGAAGACCGGTGCCCGGGTAGAGGCCGCCAGCTACAGGGTGCTCCACAGGATCGCGTCCGAGGCCGGTGAGCGGGAGCTCGAGGAGGCCTATAGGGAGGTCTCGAGGCTCGTCGACACCAGCGGCGTCGAGAAGGAGAAGCTCGTGGAGGCTCTCAGGGTATACCATGGCCTCAGGAGAATGGTTGTGGAGGGAGGATACGGGGCGGTCAGCATAGACTGTTTCCCCTACGTAATGGAGTACCGCGTGACGCCCTGTATAGCGGTGGCGATGCTTAACGCGGCCGGCATACCCACGGCGTGCGAGGACGACTTCTATAGCCTAGTGTTCCTCTACGCAAGCCTCGCGTTGACGGGGGAGCCGGGCTGGATAGCGAACCCGAGCGGCTACGACCCGGAGGGCCGCCTAGTCTTCGCCCACTGCACGATAGCGCCGACGCTCGGGGAGAACTGTTTCCTCCTACCCCACTTCGAGACGGGGAGGGGATACGCGGTCGCGTGCAGGATGAGGCATAGGAGGCTGGTGGCGGCCCGCCTCACTCTCGGCTACGACGAGGTAACCGTGTACAAGGCGAGGGTTCTGAGAAGCGGGTTCCTGGAGCCCGGCTACTGCCGCACACAGGTCGTCGTCGACATGGGGCCTGTTAACGAGAAGTTCTATGACCTGGCGGTGGGCAACCACCACGTCTTCATGCCCTATAAGCCGGGCGTCATAGAGTCCCTGGAGGCCATGGGGTGGGCTATGGGATGGAGGGTGGTGGAGATGAACTAGCGGGGAGACGTGTTCTCCTCGACCTCGGCGAGGAGAGGATCATAGAGGAGCACATAGTCCCCGCCCTCAGCCCGCCACAGCCCGGCGAGCTCCTGGGGCCCGGGGAGGATGCACGCGACATCCTCCCCCGCGGCCCCCGCATGCTCATAGCACACGACGGGTACTCGGTGAAGACCCTGAGGCTTCCATGGAGAACAATGGTGGACATAGGCTATGCCGCAGTCATGGGGGCGGCGAGCGACCTGGTGGCGAAGGGCGCGGCCCCCCACGCGGTCACCGTGGCGCTGGGGCTTGAGAACAATACGAGGATAATGGATCTAGACAACCTTATACAGGGCATAGTGGGCGCCTGCCACGAGCTCGGCGCCAGGTATATGGGGGGAGACACTAATATCAGCGCGGATCCCTGGATAAGTGTCTCCGCGATAGGCTTCACGGTGGCCAGGCCCCCGGGCCGCGGGGGCGCGAGGCCCGGCGACATCATAGTCGCCACAGGGGTCTACGGCGCCATGGGGGCGGTGGCCCTAGACCACAGGGTTGCTGAGAGATACGGGTGGGTGAGAGAGGCCACGAGGAGGCCGAGGGTCCGCGTGGAGCTCGCATATATAGTTGCGAGACACCACTCCTATATAACATCCTCCATGGATGTCAGCGACGGGCTAAGCTACACGTTGTACACGATGAGCAGGCTCAGCGGCCACGCCTTCCTGGTCACGGAGCCGCCGCTCTACCACCCGGAGCTCCCAGAATACTGTGCGAGAGAAATAATACACGTGGATAGACATGAATGCATATGGGACAGGGTGATGCACGGCGGCGAGGAGTACGGCGCCGTGCTCACGATAAGGCCCGAGGGAGTCATATATGTTCTCGACGAGATGAAAAAACTCGAAATACCCCATAAGGTTATAGGGAGAGTCGTGGACGAGCCCCCGGGGCTCTACCGGGAGGAGAAGGGAAGGAGGATACCTGTGCCGGTGTCGCGGTGGGACCAGTTCAGGGGATGGACAACGATAACGGTTTAGGGGAATAGGGGAAACGATGTGATGAGCGAACCCGTGTCGGAGCCCGCGTGCGGGGGAGGAGCCCTTTGCCGGTGACCCCTCGGCGGGCTGTGAAGAGGGTCGGCGTTACTGATCAGTGGGCGGCTTTGCCCGCGGCCTCCCTTATCCAGGAATGCTTATCGATGCTCCCGCGGGGGCTGTGATGAGGCTTAGAAGGGGCATAGGGCTCCGCGGCCCTTGTCTCCGCGGGCCCGATGGGCTTACTCGCCCTGCTGAGCACGCGTGTTCTCCGCGGCCTGTCTAGCCTGTCTTGAGCTCGTAGTTCTTTTTACCACCCTCCTTCTCAACGATCTCTATTATCTTCTCGACAGCCTCCCTGAACGCCTTCGCGGCCTCTCCCTCCGGGTAGGCTACTATGTAGGGCTCCCCCCTGTCCAGGGCCTCCCCTATCAGGGGGTCCAGAGGGATCTTTGCCAGGAGCCTGGTCCCGTATTTCTGTGCCAGGATCTCCCCGGTGCTCTTGCCGAGGAGATGGTATACTGTGCCGCATTTCGGGCACCGGAAATAAGCCATGTTCTCTATTATGCCTAGGAGGGGTATCCTCTGTTTCACGACAAAGTTTATCGCCTTCGCCACTATGGTCTCGCTCAGCACGCTGGGCGCGGTCACTATTATTGCTCCATCCATGTCGCTTATTATCTGCGTAACCGTTATAGCCTCGTCGCCTGTTCCCGGAGGCAGGTCTATGACCAGGTAGTCGAGCTCCCCCCACTCGACCTTAGCCAGGAACTCTGTGAGAAGCCTGCTCTTCAACGGCCCCCTCCATATAACCGGCGTATCCGGTGAGAGGAGGAGAAGGTTGGTGGCAACAACCTTGACCCCGAGAGGCCCCTCGGCGGGGAGAAGCGAGCCGTCGGGGGAGCCGTACATCCTGGTGTTCATGTTGTATACCGTGGGTATAGAGGAGCCGTGCACATCCGCGTCCAGGATCGCGACCCTATAGCCCTTCTCCGCGAGCGCGAGGGCTAGCATCGAGGAGACAAAGGTTTTCCCGACACCGCCCTTACCGCTCAACACCATTATCTTGTGCCTCACGCTCCTAAGCCTGTTCTTCGCCTCGCCGATAAGCTTGAAGATGGGTGTGCCGCCTCTCCTCTGATGAGGATTGATCCCGTATTTGCCCTGAGCGGACACGGCGTATCCACCTCTCCTCGCCATGCGGGACAGGTGATCCCCTCGTCGAGGCATCTATATAGGGTTGAGGGTTTATTATTGATGCCGCGGCCTAGACATATAGGGGCGCCGGGGGAGGCCTAGCCGAATCATGGGGGCAGAGGGTTTGTATTGGAG
>JALVHX010000112.1 GCA_027028805.1 Desulfurococcales archaeon
GCTCCTAGAGATCTCTGTGACCTTGCCGCTTATCTCCATTATCGGCTTCTCTATCTCAAGCACACGCTGCAGCTCGACAGGCCTCTGCTCAGCCACAGCCTCCTCCTTCTTCTCCTCGATCACCACGCCGCGCCGGGGAACAGGCTTCGGTACACGGGGATAAAACTTCCTAGCCTCCTCCAGGGGCAGGGGCCGCGTCTTCTCAAACCCTGTCTGGACAGGGATCGTTGAGGAGGGCTTAACCTCCCCGGGCCCCGGCTTCTCCTCAACGGCCTCGGCGACTGGGGACGGGGGGGCAGGCTTCTCGGGCGCCCTGGGCTTCACAGTAGTTATCTCTCCGAGACCGGTCTCCCCGCGATGCACAGGCTTCTGCTCCATAGCAGGCTTAGACACCTTGACCCCGAGCCTCTTCTCGAGGAAATCCGGGGGAAGCTCCGTCAGCTCGAGGATCGCAGCGGTATAGGCGCCGGTGTTTATCCCGTTAACGATCTTCTCGAGCACAGAGGCCCCGGAGAGCTCCTCGTCGCCCACAACCCCCTGAGCACCCATTATAACCGAGCCACACACGAGGAGCGCCGCCTCATCCCAGGCCGCCGCGCGCCTCCTAAGACTAATCCTTACATAGAGGCAGCGGCCCGCCGCCTTCTCAAACAATATACTGAAGATCTCGGGAACCCTGTCGCCGGAAACCCTCTCAATGCCCTGGAACACGCCCTCAATAGTAATATATGCCTCGAACGAGGGCTTGGCCATCTGCTCGCTCACATACCCGATATCCTCATACAGGTTTATCTCCAAGTACCTGTCCTCAGCCATCCCTGATCACATCCATGCCCCGGCGGGTATGCGGCGACACAGAAGCATATACGGCGCCCACAATTATTGATCATATGCACCGCCACATAATAACGTAACCGCGGCCACAGACACGGTCGGGCCATCAACCCTTCTTCACAGCCCCGCCAGGCGCCTTCTCCCGGAGGCGCCGCCCCCGGCAGGGCTCAGGCTATGTCGGCCACCCCATCCCGTGCACCAGCATATACCTGCACCGGGACAGCTACCACATTATCAATGAGGGAAAACACTCCGCCCGGGGCCGGCCCGTTCGCCGCGCCTAGACGCTCTCAACAAGCCTCCTGATCTCCTCGGGAAGCTCCTCTGCCTTAACAACCCTGTATGTCAATGGGGGCTCCCGGGTCTTAAACCCAAGAACCAGGTACCGGTCAGGGGACGCGGGATCCCTGCTCTTAAACACCCTGACCTTGACGAACCATCCATCACCCCTATCAACATAGACGTACTTGCCGTGTTTCCCGCCCACAACACCTCACCTCTACCATCCACCACTGTACAAGAGCATCAATGGATCCAGCGGGCCAGCCACGCGCCGTGGCGCCGCGATCCGGCGCCAACCCAAAATACGTGGCCCGCGGCATACATGATAAACTAGGCGCGGGGATTTAAAACTATGCCTAGACGCGGGGGAGAGACCGGTGGCCCTCATATTGGGCGTTGACGGGGGAGGCACGAAGACCGAGGCCGTGGTTGTCGACGCGGCCCGGGGAACGGTTCTGGGTATAGGTGTAAGCGGGCCCAGCAACTACCATAACGTGGGCATAGAGGCGGCGGCCCGCCACATACTGGAGGCCTCGCATAGGGCTCTCAGAGAGGCGGGGATCCGGCCCCCCGTAGACGCTGCCGCTATAGCGCTGGCGGGCCTCGACACTAGGTTCGACAAGGAATACGCCTCGAGGATGCTGAGGGGCCTCGGCCTGGCGGAGAAGACGATAATAGAGCACGACGCCCACGCCGCCCTTATGGCCGGGAGCTTCGGCGGATACGGGGTAGCGGTCATAGCCGGGACAGGGAGCATAGCATACGCCTACGGGCCCCGGGGGCGCTTCATAGCGGGGAACCATGGATGGATCCTCGGCGACCAGGGAAGCGGTTTCTGGATAGGGCTCACAGCCCTAAGGGAGACGGCCCGTATACTGGATGGGAGAAGCGGTGAGGCGTCGGCACTGCCCGAAGCAATACTCTCACGCTACGGCGCCGCCGACCTCGAGGAGCTCTCCTACAAGATATATATGCGCGGCTTCAGCGTCGACGATATAGCGGGCCTAGCACCTATAGTGCTGGAGCTCGCGGAGAAAGGGGATGAGGCCGCTAGAGCGATAGCGGAGAAAGGCGCCGAGGAGCTTGCGAGAGCCGTGGCGGCCGCAGCGGGGAACGCGGGCCTCGAGAACCCCAGGATATACTATACAGGCGGCCTCTTCCGCAACAAGTATTATTCAAGCCTCTTCGCCGAGAAAGCCGGCGCAGTAGGAGAGCCCGCGAGGCTAAGATACAGGCCCGTGGTAGGATCCATAGCGATAGCCGCGCAGGAGACGGGGCTAAGTGTTAACTGGGAGAACCTGCTGAGGGACAAGAGGCTCCTACAGGACTAGTCCCTCTTCTCCCTCCACGTATAGAGCTTGCCGACCACATAGTTCATGGCGAATCCCAGCACTATCCCCGTCATAGCGGCGAACGAGAGGCTGTAGCCGGCCAGGCCCGCTAGCACAGCTATGGAGGAGGCCTGGACACCGAGGCTGAGCAGGGAGGCCACATGATACTTAGCCCACCGCTTAAGCCTGGCAAAAAACCCTCTCCCAAGCCTCATGTCGCGGAAAGTCCATGTCTCGTGGAGGAGAAAGTTCCATGAGAGACTGGCCTCGAAGCCCAGGAGGGCCGGGAGTATATAGGACAACGGGTTGCCCGGCGAGGCCCCGAGAGCCGCGGCCGCCGCGTTTACAACCGCTATATTGACCAGCGCCCCGCTAGCCCCGACGGACGCGAACCTCATTATCCTTCCAGTATCGGTGAGAACAGCCACCACCGGGTAGGGGAGCCTACCATATATGTTGAGCAGTAGATCAGAGCCCGGTGTCTCGAACACGAGGCTAGTTACCCTGACAGCCCTGCTCAACACAACCTCAGCTATATTATCCCCCCTGACCTCGGCGCCCCTGAGCAGGCGCCTCCGGAAAACAATCATGAAGCCAAGCGGGTGGCCCGTGATCCTCCTCAAAACGCCGAGACCCGCGACACGGCGCAGGAGGCCGCCGAGAGCATCCATGGGCCTAGCCACAACTATCACGACATCGGCGCTCCTCAGCCTAGGTATAACCATCGACAACAAGTGCTCGGCGAACGGATACGCTATATCCGGCACGATCGCAACATATTCCCCGTCAACCTCTAGTATCCTCTCAGCAACCTCCTGGGGCCTGCACCAGCCCCCGCCGCCTCGGCGGACACCCCCAACTCTCTCCATAACACCCGTGTTGACGACTATCAGCTTAATGTTCGGGTCAACATACATCCCTGCTCAACCCGCCGCGCACCGCCGCATAGCTGCCGGATACACGCCGCAATAATGGCGCCCCAGAGCCATTATATACATAACTATAATCCCTCTCTATATAAATGGTGCCGCGGAAAACTATCCCCCTGGTGGACACGCTGTGCCGGACAAGACGGGTGAATGGACGAGGCTCGTAGAAGAAATAATGATGTGCAGGAAATGCCCCCTCCACGAGACGAGAACCAGGCCAGTTCCCGGAGAGGGGAGCCTGGACGCGGAGATAATGTTCGTGGGCGAGGCGCCTGGCAGGAGAGAGGATGAGACAGGGAGGCCCTTCGTGGGCGCGGCTGGGAGGCTTCTCTCAGAGCTCCTCGGATCCATAGGGCTGAGGAGAGAAGATGTATTTATAACAAATATAGTTAAGTGCCGGCCACCCGGCAACAGGGATCCACGTGAAGAAGAGATAGCCGCGTGCAGCCCCTACCTCATAAGACAGATCCGGTTGATAAAGCCCCGCATAATAGTGGCGCTCGGCAGGCACAGCGGGAGATTCCTGTTCACACAGGCCGGGCTACGATGGGCCCCGTTGTCCGCGATCCATGGAAAAACCTATACCGTCACAATAGCCGGCGTCACAGCTAGGCTCGTGGCCACCTATCACCCGGCCGCCGCCCTCTACAACCCTAGGCTCAGAGGCGTCCTCGAAGAGGACTTCAAGAAGATCCAGAGCCTTCTCCGGGACAGGGGCGGGGAGAGGGGGCAGAGGAGCCTGTTCGACTATATGTGAAGGCCTCGACGCCGCGCCGCGTAGAGCCGTGGAGATAGCCCGAGACATAGCCCAGGAGGGCCGCCGACGCCGCAACCATGAGAAGCGAGATCATCGATAAGGCGTCCACGCCCCCGAGGACGCCGACGGCCCCGGCGGCCCCGAGCCTCAGGATCCTTATCCTCCACGCATACCTGAGAGCTGAGACATATATGATGTTGGCCGCCAAGACATCCGCCGAGAAATGATCAGCCGACAAGGAGTAGCTTATACCCGCTAGAAGCGATGGG
>JALVHX010000113.1 GCA_027028805.1 Desulfurococcales archaeon
ACAACAGCTTCTTCTAGAAAAGCTCCTGGAGACAACTATATCGATGTTCCACGAGATCAAGTCCTGTTCCTCGACAAGAGGCTTGTGCAGTCCGGGCAGCGAAGCATGGCTCGTCAACAGCATCCTAGAAAAATACGCATCCGTGATCACGAGGAGGCAGGCGACTCTTTAGCGACATAAAGCTGCATCGTGCACGGGGATGGCCCGTATTAGTATGTTGTACCAGTATTTCCGCGAGAATAATACGATTATAAATATTAGTAAAACGGAGACGGTCCCAGTCGCTCCACCTACATCATTGGTTTCAGTTCGTCTCTGCCCGGTCATCCCGCGTTATTTTTGATGTGTTTTCTCTCCTTAATTACGGTGATGCCGCATTTGATGTAGGAGCCTTTTATTTCTGGGTTGGGTTCCTGTTAAGCGTTATAAGGGAGGACGATATATGAATAGGGCTTGTTTAACTGGTTTAGGAGGTGTCGTTTATGGAGGAGTTTGATTATAGTGATTTCGTGCCTGAGGATGTTTTGGAGGAGGTCTTATCGGAGGAAAAGAGGAGGCGTGGGGGGAAGAAGCGTGCGCCGTTTCCCTCGAGCAGGGATATTGTTGAGGCTGTTCGGGACGCGGCTCTCTCGGCGCGCGGCGTGCATCCTGATGAGTTCCCGGATATAGTGTTATCTATTCTTAGGGAGCGCGGCTTCGACACCAGGCATGTTACTGTTAAGAGGATATGGCGTGTATATGAGAGCCTTGTTGTGCGTGGAGTTATACCGGATACCCTGGGCGTTATAAACGTGTAGCGGCGCCTATTCCCTGAGGGTGTCGGCGGCTTGGCTCCACGCATATATGTTCTTTTACCTAGTGGGCGCTGGGTCTGGGTTAAGGGGAAGATGGTGCGCGTGGTTTCCACGGGTTCCCGCAGAGCCAGTGTAGCGCACAGCATGGTGGGCGAGACGCTTGATGAACAGCCGAGGCCGCAAGGGAGACCTGTCTCGGTGTTCTATATTTCCTCTACGAAGGTGTCGCGGTATATAATAAGGCTTCTCGACGAGGATGTTGACGGCATAATGGTGATCACTCCGGTTACTAAGAGTATTTATTGCGTCGAGCTCTATGGGTTTACGCGGAGAGACGTGGCCAGGGTTAAGGAGATAGCGGAGTCTATGAAGGCGCTCCGGGCTATTAAGAAGAAACTAGTCGTCTCACCCTCTTCACAACAATAGCGTCTCTCTCCATGCCTATGAACACCTGCTCTATATCGAGCCGGTAGCCGCATGTGCTGCATTTATAGTAATATGTTATCCTCCTGGTTCCATCGCTTAGCTTCTCCGCCTCCACTATGAGGTTCATGGGTTTACCGCATTTCTTGCATATGACGGCTTTTCCCGGATCTATATCGACCATTCGTCAACCACCTCCTTTCCCCGCCCATATTTTTCTCTGCCTGTCTCCTATAACTAGACAATACGACTCTATTATTAATAGCGCGGCGTGGAACACCGTGTTCTCCAGCATGGGGACGGTATATAGTCCTGTGATGCCGGCGGCATAGCCATATATGGCTGTATAAGCCATGCTTATACCTATACTATAGGCTAATCCTAGGAGCTCGTTGCCGCGGGGCATGTGGCCCGTTATCCTTAGCAGGCAGTATCCGGGCACTATGAATCGTAGAGGTATTATGAAAAACAGGTAGGGAGGGGAGCCGTAGAGAAAAGGGCTTGTAGCGAGCGAGACAACGGTGAACAAAAGTATCCATGTATCCCCTGTGGCCGGGGAGAGGGCTCGCCGGGGCCTAACAATATATCTTCTCCTAACCTCGGCTACGGCTTCGTCGAAACTATATCCTTTCTCCATATACTCCTCTACAAGCTCTCTCACAGTCCTATATGGCATAGTGCAGCCCTTCTAGGTACCGGTGGGTGCCGGCTTCTTTAGACGCGTATATCTATATTGTTGACGCATATGATTAACTATATCTATGTATATCGTTGTAGTGGATGCGTGGAGGCTGGAGCGCCTAGTCGTTACTGCCACGGTGTGCGCCCCTTGGCTGGATGCATGGCGGCGTTGTCGGAGATTATTAGTCTGTACCAGCTTCTCTATCTGCTTGGAGCGGGCCGCGGAGAGCGGGGTCTTGTCGAGTACTATGTATCGCTCTGCCTATACTCGTCGGGGTGTCCCGGGGCCTCGGGCTACGTTGAGCATCTTCGGTGGAAGCTCTATTTGGTTGCTGGAGGCTACTTGTCTTTATCCTTGGGGCTCCTCCTGTTAACCTATATCCTGTATAGATCCGGTGTTCTTCGCCTCCTCTATAATAGGCTATGGTACTTGTTTAATAGGGAAAGCATTGTCGTGGGCGTAGGCGGGAAACCTCGTGGCCGCGGCGTGGGAGGTGTTGTGGCGGTTGCCATCATGGTTTCTCTTGGCGCGGTTGCAGCGTATATTGGCGGCGTTATAGTTAACTATTACTCGGGCGTCTCAGCTATAGGTATAAGGGGGAGCGGGGACAGGGTAACCGTATACGTCTACAGCCACTGGTCTAAGCCGATGCTTTATCGTGTCAGGATATATGTGAACGGTACACCTGTCTATAGGGAGACGTTTCTGCTTGACCCAGACAAAGAATATGCTATAAATATATGGATCAGCCAACACTATACCGGGAACAGGTGTCGCCCAGCACTAGTTATGGCGCGCCTCTACGTCTTCGATACTGGTCTCCGCGAATTCAGGTATACAGGTGATGAGGTATACCTGGTAGTATCGAGGAATACGTGCTCTACCTAGTGATCCCTGTGGTCGATGAGGAGGCCGGGATAAGGCTGGTTATAGAGGAGGCTGTGAACGCGGGCATTGATCCCTCGAGGATACTGGTGGTGGATGGTGGGAGCCGTGATAACACGCCGCGTGTAGCAGCGGAGCTTGGTGCAAGGGTTCTGAGGCAAAGGGGTAGCGGCAAGGGGGAGGCGATCATAGAGGCTATACACCATATATTATCCGGCGGCCTAGAGCCCGGCAGGGTTTTGGTAGCTGTTGTCGATGGGGATGCCTCGTATCCTGCATCCGAGGCGCCGAGGCTCGCCGAGGCCCTTATCAGGATGGATGCGTCCGAGGCCATAGGTGAGAGGAGATATGGCCGTGAAAACATACCTCTGCTCAACAGGATAGGGAACAGGATACTGACACATATATTCAACATGATACACGCCACGAGGCTCATGGATGTGTTGAGCGGGCTCTACGTGATACGGCTCGGCGACTACTATTCGCGGAGCGGCCTATTGATCAACGCCAGCGGCTTTGACGTGGAGGTGGAGATAGCCGGGCTCGCCGCGTCCCGTAGAGGAGTAATAGGTGTGCCTATCCAGTACAGGGAGAGGATGGGTCAGTCAAAGCTCTCGCAGTCGTATCTCTCTAGGCTTAAGGCCTTCATCAGGATACTGCTCAATATATTTAGGACAGGGTGGCGGCTTCGGAGAAGGCGTCTAGTAGCCTTCATGTTCTCTTATCCCCTATTGTTTTTCTCAATTATTCTACTATGTATATACCCCGCTTATACCCCATACCTCCTCCTAGCCATAGTGTTCTCTATCCTTTCCACGCTAGCCTTGTACTTGGCGCGGAGATAAGGAGATCATGTTTCGGGTGCTAATTTGCCGGTTCTTGGTGAGGAGAAGATATCTTGTTGATACATGGTTCTGTTTTTATTAGTTTTGTATATAAAGTATAAAAATTGTTTATTGTAGTTGTAGGGGAAAGAGGAATGGCCGGGAGTGACCCGTCCCGTGCTCACTCTGGCCCCGGTACACGGGGATGTCGCACGGGCACCAGGGCACTCGTATAAAGGGTGTGGATGCAAGCTATATATATGTTGTCTTAGTGCGGCGGCTTCTACCTGTACGCGATTTTTCTTTTGCCTCCCCTTATATCCACGAGCTCCGGCTCTGCGACCGGCTCCTTTATTTCACGTATCGATAAGTCAAGCTCCTCTATTTTCTCGGAGAGAACCTGGTATACCTCGTTGATTTTTGCATCCTGCTGCTTTATATATAGCTCCATGTATAGGAGCCTCTGTTTTAGCTCCATTAGTTCACTTAGCACATTGTTTATTCTCTCTTCGAGATCCCTGGTTCCGGGTACGCCGTGTTTCTCGTAGAGCTCCTCTAGACCCTGTTTTATGAAGAATTTTATTAGATCAGTTACCTGTACACCCATTAGCTGGGCATAATATTTCAGATCCCTATACATTTTCTCCGGCAGCGATAAGTGAACCGTCGGCATGTGTACTCTCCTAGATAAGAAAATACATGGCGTTGATATAAAAGCGTTCCCTCATATGTATTAGGCTGTAAACATCTCTACATAATAAGTTATCGAGATAAGAATTATCAGGATAC
>JALVHX010000114.1 GCA_027028805.1 Desulfurococcales archaeon
GAAAGCGGGGAGGAGAGCCGCCTCAGCTATAGCGGCGAACACCTCGGGCACCATGAGGAGCTCGTAGCTCCCCGACTCTATCGGCGAAGCCCCTATGAACCGGGGAGCCATGGAGCCCGCCTCAACAGCCTCCCGGAAAAGCTCGTCCCTGTCAAGCCTCGCCAGAATCTTGGCCGCGCCATACGTTGACTCACCCCCGCCCCGCCTAGCCTTAACCTCATAGTAGACGACGAGGCCCGTCTCCCAGCCCCCGATGCTCTCCCCGTCAATATTCATGAGCACCGAGCCCGAGACGCTCACCGACAACATTCCCTCGGTCACAACAGCCTCCTCGGCGCCGCCCCCGCGGGCCGCGTCGACGCTCCGATCAATCATCTCGCCGAGAAGAGCCACCGCGGCCTCCCCATCCATGGAGGCGAGCTCCTCGTCATACACCCTGGGGGAGGCGGATGAGGAGTAGCCGCGGGCGAAGCCCGGGAACCACTTGTCCTCCGGAGAAGACCTGGCTATTGAGAGAAGCATGTCCACGACCCTGTCCATGTCGCGGAGCACGAGGTCGTCCGAGGATATGGATGCGACACGCCTCCCCACCGCCACCCTTACACCGTATCTCCCGATCCTCTTGGATGCGACGCGCTTAACCATGCCCCCGGAGATCTCCGCGACAAGCCTCCTGCCATACACCCCGTAGAACTCGGCGTCGCCGGCCCCCCTGTCGCGGAGGCGGGCGAGGATCTTCTCACCTATATGGGTCAAGGGGTTCTCCAACGCCTAGCCACCCCCTATGGTTATCCTCCCTACCCTTACATGCGGGCCCCCGTCTCCCACGCGGACGAGCTGGCCCCCCTTCCCGCATCCACCGAAAACACTGGTACGAACCCTTAGATCCCTGGCGACGGCGTCGACGCTCATAAGGGTCTCGAGGATGTTGCCGCTCAGCATCACGCCCCTAACCATGCCCCCCACCTCGCCGTCCCTGATCAAGTAGCTGGGGCCGGCCGTGAACGTGAACGTCCCCATAGCGGTGTCGACTTGGCCGCCGAAGCTACCCTTCCCCCGCACATATATGCCGCTCCTAATATCCTCGAACAACTCCTCGACACGGTGGTCGCCGGGCTCCATGAACGTGTTGGTCTGCCTGACCAGGGGCTGGTGGGCATAGCTCATAGCCCTGGCGTTGCCGGTGGGCTCCTGGCCGAACACCGCGGCCGTGGAGAGGCTGTGGAGGTAGTGGCGGAGAACACCCTTCTCCACGGTCGCAACCCTCCTCTTCGGAGAACCCTCGTCGTCGAAGGGGACCCAGTAGCCGCCCTCCACGAGCCCGTCGTCAACGATCGTGACGTGCTCCGACGCCACCCGCTCCCCCAGCCTATCCCGGAGCACGCTGCCACCGCTCTCAACAATATCCCCCTCGGTCGCGTGCCCGAAGGCCTCGTGGAGCATGAGCCCAACGATCTCGTTGTCGAGGACGGCGGTGTATACGCCCGGCTTGACGTGGGGCGCCTCAGCCGCCTTAACAGAGGTATCGGCCACCTCCTCCGCGAACCCCACCCACTCGACGCCGCGGTAGTGCTCCCAGCCCGCGACGCCGCTGGACATGTCGAAGAACGACTCGGTTACATCGCCCCGCCTGGCAACGCTGTAGGCGAGGACGCCGACGAGACGCGTCTCCACAACAACCTCGTCGCCTCGGCTGGAGTAGAACATCCTCCTATCGAGCTCCGAGCCCATCCTTACCAGGAAGCTCACAACACCCTCCCTGCCGCTCCCAGCCCTATACATGTCGAGCACGAGGCCGAGCTTCTCCTCAGGCGGGACATCGAAGGGATCCACCTTGTACCGGGAGACAGCCTTCTCCCTAACAACCCTCCTCTCCGCGAAAACACTCCTCCTCCCCCGGAGCCTCATAGCCCTGGCCGCCGACAAGGCCTCCTCGACAAGCCTCTCCAGGCTGCGGGGATCAGGGTCGTTGGTCGCCGCGAACCCCTCGTAGCCGTCCACGACCACCCTGACGCCGACGCCCACGCTCTTGTTAACACTATACTCCCGGAGCACGCCGTTGTCGTAGACAATGTTCTCGTACAGCCTCTCCTGCACACGAACATCAGCGTAGCCGGCTCCGAGGCTGAGCGCCTTCTTGATCAAAGAATCGGGGTCTATCAAGACGCCTCCAGCCCTCCCACACCATGAATGATGAGGCGCCCAGTGAATAAATACCTATTGATAATGAAACCCGGGAGAACGCGTCCCGGATCCAACGACATGGTTAATATAGCATGGATAGGAGAGCCTGTAGACGAGGGAGGCGCCCAGAGGGTTGCGCGCCAGCGCCGCATCCATCCTGGCCCTATACATGGTTCTCCTCCTAGCCGCACAGCCGCCGGGCCCCCGCGCCGCCCAGGAGCCCCCTGGGGGCTCCACGCTTTACCGGCTACCAATAGGCGTCCTCGACGCCGCCCTCGGGCCCGGGGGCTCCCTGCTCTACATAGACTATACGGGTGTCTGGAGGACAACGCTGCGCCGCCCCGCGAGCCCCGAGCTCATAGAGAGCCTCAGCCCCGTAGACGCGAGGCTCTATAGCGGCGGCGCGGTTGTGCTGGGCGGGGACAGGGTGCTGAGACAATACGTGTTCAGAGGAGACACGCTCGTGCTCAACGCGAGCCTATCATATGGCTACACAGAGATATATGGGGCAGAGGCCGGGGGCTCCCTATACGTGCTCGGAGACGCAGAGCTCTACGCGTTCACGCCCCATGGATTCCACGTGTACAGTATAGACGCGTCACCCGCCGACGCAGCGATAGTGTCCAGGGGCTCCTCGGCCATCATAGTGGTGGAGAGAACAGGGTATACAGCCGCCTACATGGTCAACGAGACCATGCTATACGAGGCCGTGTACAGGGCACGGGGAGACGTGTACGTGGCCGGGGACATGTATATCGTGTACCTCGACCCGGGGCCCCCGCCCCGCCTCGCATACATAGGCCCGGGGAGGCAGGGCGCGGTCACAGGATCCGGGGATCTCGCCGCCGCGACAGAGGCGCTCTACGCGTCGACGAGGCTGGGAGACGAGATCCTGGTCTACGGGGCCGCCGCAAACTACACCTATATAGCCGCCGTAGACGCCCGGAGCCTCTCCGTGGAGTGGATAAGAAGGCACCGGTTGATCACCAATATAAGCTCGGCGCTCTTCGCCGACAACACGCTCTACGTCGCCACAGACACCATGGTCGCCTACAACGCGTTCCCCTTCAACGACACATACAGGATCCTCGTATCAACGGAGCCGCGGGGATGGAGGCTGGAGGCCACGGCCCGTGGAGCCGCCGCGGCCGCCCCTGGCTCAATAGTATACCTCGAGCCCGGGAAAGCATCCTGGATAAACTATCACCCCCTCCTCGGCCGCCCAGTGCTCCTCCACTCCACCCAGGCCGGCGACACATGGCTTGTGGGGGACAGGGAGCCCGCGGCCCTCCTCGCCGCAGGCGGCGGAGAACACGTCCACATACCCCTCGAGGCCCCGGGGCCCGGGGGCTGGCTTGACGGGTTCACGGTTCTCGACGGCTCCTATCTAAGAGGCCTCGTTGCGGGCGACGACATAGTCCTCTACAGCCCGGGCGCCATCCTCAGGATCACCGTGGACGGCGGCCTCGTGTACAGCGGCTTCACCCAGCCCGGCGCGGCCGCGGCTTCCTGGGGGGACACCGTGTATACTGTTTCATGGGACGGCTACTTCACCGCGATATATGGGAACGGCTCCGCAGCCTCCTATGGGAGGGTGAGCTATAGAGGCGACATCCCTCTCCTCGCCGCGGGCGGCGGAGACACGGTCTATGTCCTCGACTTCTCTAGGACAAGCCTCTATGAGGGATATGTCTACCCCTCCACGCTCCTAGAGCTCCACAGGGATCCACGGGGGAGATGGAGCATAGCCTGGAGCGCCTCCCTCAACGCAACCGATGCATTGATCAGGTGGAAGAGCCTCTACGCATCCACGCGTCTCCGCGTCCTCAACGCCTGCGGATACACGGTGCTGGTCTATACGGGCTATACATCGGGATACAGGCTGTTCCACGGGGCCTCCGGCGCCGTGGACGCCGAGCTCTTCCAGGGAGCGCTCCTCGTCAACAAGAGCGGCGGCGTGGCCAGACAGGTGTTCGTGGAGAAAGGATACGCCGCCACCGTGGTCGGGGACAGCGTTATACCGTTATACACCGCGCTGGCGCGCGGCGCGTTGCTCACTGTGTCCGATATATTGTTGACCCCGGGGAAGGCCTCCCAGGGAACCATGGGGATATATTGCCGGGGAGGCGTGGCCGCCGTGGCCGGCGGGGACACGTTTGTGGACACGGCTCCCTGGGGATGGGTGGAG
>JALVHX010000115.1 GCA_027028805.1 Desulfurococcales archaeon
ATCTATTATTATTATGTTATTTATGGAAAAATGATAAAATATTATAGAAGAAATAATTGTTAAAATAAATAATCTCGATAATTTATATATCATAGCTATAATTAATAAATAACAACAAATATAAAGTAGACTAACTATATATAAGTTTTCTATTTTACTCAATATGCTTTCCATATATAGTATACCAAGAATAATAAATATACCGGTAATGGTCTCAGCCAATATTTTGTCCCTAACGTCTTCACGCAACATCTCGGATACTGGGCCCCATAACTCGTTTTAGCTCCTCACCATCGATTCTTTCTTTCTGGCTAATAGCACTTATTTTATTGTTTAACGTGATCTTAAGTTTTTATATTTATTAGAATCGATGAATACACGATACCGGAGAGTAGCTCTATAGGCTCATATTCTGCTATTAGGGTGGATAATAATTAGATATCTTCCGCTATAGTAGCTGTACTCGTTACGCTAAGAGATGAGGGCGGGGAACCTTTCGGATGGAACGCGTCTCGCGTTGTCTACGAGGACTAGGCTATGAGAAGCTTACCAGTATGCAGAAGCAGGCCGCCGCATCTATAGTTAGACGGCAAAATACAATCATAGTATCGCCTACAGGAACAGGTAAGACTGAGGCAGCGGTTTTTCCTATAATGTATTATATATCAGCCAGAAAAGTACCACCGATCGGAGCTTTTTATATAACACCGCTCCGTGCACTTAACCGAGATATAGCTGACAGGCTTACAAGGATTGGTAAATGCTTTGGAGTAAAAGTAATGCTTCGCCATGGGGATACCCGTCGCGCAGCAAGACGAAGGCTTATAGAGAAGCCCCCACACCTTATAGTAACCACCCCGGAAAGCTTTCACTATATTATCGTAAACGAGGCGCTAGAAGAAAGCCTTTCAAACATAGAGTTCATCGTCATAGACGAATTACGCGAGATCATAAGCAGCAAGCGGGGCTTAGAGCTCATAGCCTCGCTTCATATACTCGAGAAACGGCTAGGCAAACATATAACCAAGATCGGGCTTACTGCAACACTATCAGACTATGACTATGCAAAGAAACTCCTGGGACGCGGAGAACACGTGGAGATAATAAACAACAAGGAAAGCCGAGGTTTAGATATACTCATCACCACCCCCCGGGCGGGCGAAAACTATGACAATGAGCTATTTGAAGAAGACCCTGACACGTATGCAAGGATACGCTACATACTGAATACTATATCTAGGTATGGTAAAACACTTGTTTTCACCAACACACGGAACCAAGCAGAGCGGCTTGGATACTTATTGTCAAAATACTCCCAGCAACTAGATCTACCCATTAAAGTTGCTGTTCATCACGGCAGCCTCTCTCGTGAGCATAGGCTATTAGTAGAGAAGGGATTCAAATATGGAAAAATTGATTGCCTCGTGGCGACATCTAGCATGGAGCTCGGCATAGATATAGGCAATATTAATTATGTAATACAGTACATGTCGCCTAAACAGGCCACACGCCTCTTACAGAGAATAGGGAGAAGCCGTCACAAACTCTCAAAGGTGCCTCGAGGAAGCATAGTGACGCTTCCTAATTTATTTGACATAATCGAAGCAATCGCCCTCGCTAAGAGGGCCTTGGCGGGGGACCTTGAAGAAGAAGACAAATACAGTGCCCCCCTAGACGTACTAGCGCATTTAATAGCCGAACAACTTTTAATAGAAAAAGAAATTGATACACACGCTTTATACAATCTAATAAAAATATCACCCGTTTTCAATAACCTTGATTTTAAAACATACTATATGTTATTAGAATATATGGATTATATGAGAATTATTAAGATTCAAGAAGATAAAATAAAACGTGGATATAGACTTAAAAAGTATTTTTATAATACAACAATGATAACTGATACTAGAAATATATTGGTTATTGATATAAGTAGTGATAAAAAAATAGGTGTATTATCTGAAGAATTTGTGGTACTTAATACAGAGCCCGGAGACGTAATAGTACTTGCCGGAGAGCCTTGGAGGATAATAGAATACGACGACGAAGAGGCGAAGATTTATGTAGAACACGCATCAGAGAGCGAGCAAGTTATACCTCGCTGGGAGGGCGACAGTATACCGGTCGAGAGAAAAACTGCGGACGCGGCCGTAGAATTATTGAGTAAGATAAAAAAGGTTATAGCCAATGGCGAACCCGTAGGCGATAAAATATATGGCGGCATAAATATTTCTGATAACACGATAGGTTATATAAAAGACTTTATTATAAAAGAGTCTAATAATACTGTAATAAATAAAGACAAAGTACTTGTTGAAGTAAACTCCACTCTAAGGATAATAGCCCTCTATTACCCCTGGGGAAGCAAGGCCGCCGCGCTCCTCCGCGAGATAGTTGGGGGCATAATCAGATCAACCATAGGAATAACAAGGATTACAACATATTCTTCACCATACTTTATCATAATACAGTACCAGGGAGCCACCCCTCTCGTGTCTGACGCAAATACTATTATAGATATGCTTAAACAGTTGGGTCGCTCCGGAAACCTAGGATCAACTCTGGCCCGCGTAATCCGTTCTACAACAGCGTTCTATTGGCGCGTTTATCATGTAGCACAGCGATTCGGCGCTATAGAGCCCTCCAAGAATCGGGTGAACAAGCGCATACTAGAAGAGCTCTCTAATACAATAATAGGTGATGAGGCGTATAAAGAGACGCTCGTCAAGGACTTTGACATAGAAACCGTATCGGCCTTTCTGAGAGAACTCGCGCTAGAGAAAATAGGTCATAGAATTATAAAAACTACACAGCCCTCACGGCTCTTGGAGGACGCATTGTCAAAGACACCCTTATATACGCCAAGCTCCCATATAAACCTGAATCTGTACATGAAACGTATACTGAATAGAGAAATTACGCTTATTTGTCTAATGTGTGGCTATAGATGGAAAAAACGAGTGGCAGATATAGTAGATTACAAGGAAATAAAATGCCCCCGCTGCGGCCGCAGATATATTGCCGCCATAAAAGGCAATGGTGATAAAGAAGCTCAAGTTATTGAAAAGTTCTTGAAAAAGAAAAAACTAACTAGTGAAGAAAAAAAGATCCTTAAAGAACTCAGGCTGCGTGCCACAATACTGGCGGAGTATGGAGGTAAAGGCGCACTCGTTCTCGCCGCGCCCGGCGTCGGCCCCGCCGCCGCCGTAAACGTGATTAACAGTATATATAGGGGCACTGATATTGCTAAAACACTATATGACGCCGAGAAACGCTATCTCAGAATAAAAAGATTCCTGGACAAGAGATGATCTCCTATGAAGAACCTGTGCATGATACTAATAATGCTGTTAACAATAACCATGCTTCCGCAACCTATACATTCTTTCATAGCTCCGGGTTCACCTATATTCCTGCCACAAATAATCATTGAACCACCACTAGATAATGGAACAGTTATAGGAGGCGTATTCAACATAACCATATATTCCGAACAGGAAAACATTAATATAACAATATTTATAGACAATGAAAAAATAGGCACCTATAGCATCCCAGCACTAGTCAGCATAAACACCACCCGCCTTAACGATGGAGAACACTACCTATATATAATCGCCGAAGACTCATCACACCAAGAAATAAGATACACCTATCTTATAATAGTAGACAACACGCCGCCGATTACAGATATAAGAATAGAGGGAACACGCGGCAAAAACAATACAGTCGTGCCCGTTATAAATCCTAAAAACCCCGAGATAAAATATATACACAAAAATAATACTGGTATCTGGTTTAAGGCGTGGCTCCTATTCAATGATACGCATCTCAGATACGCCACACTATACATAAACAATACCATATACAAAAACTATACAAGCGGGCCCGGCGTCGTTGAGAAAATACGCGTAGACCATGATGGCGCATATCTTATAAGATTAACCGCCATAGATGCTGCCGGAAACAAGGCCTCTAAGGCATATTTATTTTATATAGACACCACGCCGCCAAAAATAGATATAAACACACCAACATTAATTACAAAGAAAGGAGTTTATAATATAAAAATAACAGTCCGAGACAATTTAAACAAACAAGTAGCCCTTCTAGCACTGCTCAACAATACAATAATACCTACAAGCCAAGTTTCAGGAACCGCCCCATATAATACATCGTTTAATCTACTAATAAACCAAAGCGCAGATACCGTGCTCAACCTAACCATATTTGCCGCCGACCAAGCATATAACTATGCTAGCAAATCAATATTAATAACTGTAGATATAAATCCGCCGTATATTAATTTATCTATAATAAAAAT
>JALVHX010000116.1 GCA_027028805.1 Desulfurococcales archaeon
GGTGTGGCGTATAAGAAGTATAAGCTGAGCGTGGGATACCTCTCCAGCATAAGGATAAAGGATGGAGCCTACAGCTTCGTCAAGATACTCGTGGACAGGAGTAGACCGGAGAAAGTATACGGGATACACATAGTGGCCCCCAACGCCTCCGAGGCCATATCCGGCTACCTCCCATTCATATACACAGGCATCGACCCGCGCCGCACAGCCTACACGCCATACCCACACCTAACAGTGGGCGAGACCATAAGGGAGATAGCCGAGTACATGCTGGGAGAGCCCGTGCACAGGATATTGAAGAGATAGCATAGAATCCGGCGCGCCCCCTGCGCCCCCTACGCCTCCTCAAGGTATCTCCTGAGCCTCAGCCTATACACGGCGACGTCGCCGATCAGTATGATGAGCGTCGCCACAGCTATTTTCGCCACATCACCGAGCACTTCTCCGACACCCACCCCATAGACCATTATGTTCCTCAACGTATCGAAAACCCATGTCGGCGGGAAATACTCCGCGAGCACGCTCATCCAGGCAGGCATCATCTGCCTGGGAAACCATATGCCGGCCGTAAACGTCAACATGAGGCCGAGAGCTATCCCCAGGCTACTCGCGCCCTGAGAGGTCTTAGCGAGCGGCGACAGCAACATGCCTATCCCGAGGCTCAGCAACGCGCCGTCCAGGAGGAGGATGGGGGCGAGCAGGTGGGCTGGGTTGGCGGGGTCGAAGACTATGCGGGCGCCCGCCCCGTAGACCCCGGCGAGGAGCACTATGGCGGCGGTTATCAGGAAGATGACCAGGTTCGATAACACTATGGCTGTGACAAGCGTCGAGGGCGTGGTCGGCGAGGCCAGTATCCGTCTCAGCGTCCCCGCCTCCTTCTCCCTATACACCGCGGCGGCCCCCTGGGAGAACCCGGTGTAGAGGAACATCATGCCTATGGCTCCAAGCGTATACCATCCGATAATAGTCTCCCTTGTCTCGAAGGCCTCTGGCCTGACCTCCTCGTAGCTCGTGTTGAGAGGCATGGCTATCCCGATCATATAGCGTCTCAGGAACCCCACCAGGTCTCCGCGGCTCTGGTTGTATACGCCGCCCTCCTCCATGTATCTCTGCATATAATAGATGGTTATGTTAGCCTTCACCAGCCCTATCCTGGTGGATACCTCGTCGAGGAAGCCTCTGAGAACGCCCTGGGTTATAGAGGCGCTCCTTATATCGGTGAACCCTATGTATACCCTGAGCCTCGCGGATCCAACCGTGAGGTTTCTGGAGAAGTTGCGGGGTATAACCATGCCCGCGTCCAGGGCGCCCCTCCTTATATCACTGATCATCTCCCCTGTCTCGTTGTATACATGTATATTGAACAGCCTGTCCCCGTGATAAGTGGCGTTCTCGAGCACGGCTATGAGGTCTCGGCCGGTGAAGTTGCCGCTCCCCTCATCCATGTTGACGACACCGATCTCCAGCTTCACCGGTGTCACCGAGCCCGGGGGAACGAACACGTAGGCAACCATGAAGACCCAGATCAGGGGCCACGCTATGAGCCAGAAAACAGCCGCCTTATCCCTGAACACGAGCCTTAGATCCCTCTTAACGAAGGCCTTGATCTGCCTAGCCCTCATGGCCCCTCAATCCTCCTCCCGGTGAGCCTTAGGAAAACATCGTCGAGGCTAGGATACCTGACGTGCAGGAGCGTGACGGAGCGGCCGGCCCCGTAGAGCCTATCTATTATACGTGGCACAGCCCTGTCGGGATCCTCGACGTGTAGAAGGGCCTTGTCGCCGAGAACCTCTATGCGTTCCGCCTCCCCTCTGAGAATGCTCTCCACCGCCTCATCAACCCCGCCCCGAATAGCCACCTCGACGACGGCGCGGGGCCCATGCTTCCTCTTAAGCTCCCCGGGGCTACCCTCAGCCACTATAGCCCCATCATTGATCAACGCGACCCTGTCGCAGAGCCTCTCCGCCTCATCCATATAATGCGTAGCCAATATGATCATCTTCCCCCTCCCCCTGAGCTCCTCTAGGAGGCTCCACAGCTCCCTCCGCGCCCCCGGATCCATGCCGCTCGTGGGCTCGTCGAGCACCAGTATCTCGGGGTCATGTAGAAGAGATATGATCACGCCCAGCTTCTTCTTCATGCCCCCGCTGTAGCCGCCAACCCTCCTCGCTAGAACACTCCTAGGCAACCCCAGTCTCTCACCGATCCCTATAAGCCTCTCCCTAGCCGTCCCCGGATCAACCCCGTAGAGCTCGGCGTAGAACAAGGCGTTCTCGAAGCCCGTCAACTGGTCTATGAGCCCCGGGTCCTGGGGCGAGAACCCTATCCTGGCCCTTACAGATGGATCCTTGGGCGGCCTACCATTAACCAATACCTCGCCCGAGTCAGGGGAGGCGACGCCCACGAGTATGTTCATAAACGTGGTCTTCCCCGCCCCGTTGGGGCCGAGTAGCCCATATATACCGGGTTCCTCTATCCGGAGCGAGACGCCGCGCAACACCACTCTGCCGCCATACCGTTTCCATACATCCCTGGCCTCGACGATCACCTCGGGGAGCCACCTCCCCCGTGCCCCAGGGATCCCTTGAGTTTTACATTAGGATCTTCATGGTATTCAAGTATCTCGTGATAGGTGTTTTTCATTATTAATGTAGGCCCGCGGGTCATAGTTATATAGTGGCGTTGCTTTGCCGCGCAAACCATGCCAGCCTATTAATACCGGGGCCCAGCCATAACCGGGTCATTGGGCGGCCTGCTATGGGGGAAGATGATCCTGGGAGGGAGCTCAGGGAGCTCAGGGATCTCCTGCTACGCATACGTGGCTCGATCTTCCGGTCGTATATGGCTGTGCTGGGCATGATATATCTCGTATGGGTTCTATGGCTCTCCACGATGCTTATCCTCATGGTGCTTATATGGGGGCTCGGAGCGCCCGAGATAACCTATTATATCATACTCGCCGCAAGCCTCGCCGCGGTCTTCGCCTACAGCTCCACCAGGCTACCCCGCGTCATACTCGGGGCGGCGGGGGCCTCGGGGAGAAGCGATCTAAGGCTTCTCGCGGGGAAAATGAACAGGCTCATAGCGGGCTTCTGGGCCACGGGGATAATCCTCTACGCCTCCAACCCGGCCTACGCCCCGCTCGTGGGCGGCGCCGCGGCCCCCGCCGTCGGGTTGATCCTCATGCTCGCCACAGGCAACCTGGGTGTGTGCGTGGCCGAGTATAGGTATATGGGGATGAGGCCGCGCGGCCCCCTGGCCACGATACTGGCCCTCTACGCCTCGGCCTCCATAGCCCCGTTCCTGGATCCAGGTCTCACGGTATGGGTCTACACCTACGGGGTCTTGATCGCCGCCTACACGGCGCTCGCGATCCACAGCATACTGGCGGCTGTGAGATAGAGGGGTCTTGGAGGAGCATCGCCGCCTGCTCGACATGCTTAGGAGAAAAGGGTTCAGCTCTTCGACGAGGCTAGCCGTGATGATATATCTCGTCGCCAAGAAGAAGGCGTATTTCATGGACATGGCGAGAGACCTCGGCCTAACCCCGGGGAACCTGTGGAGCCACCTCGAGAAGCTCCGCGGCGAAGGCTACATAGTGGTTAGAAACGTTATAGCCGACAGGCCCCGGAGACTAGTCGTTGTAACAGATAAAGGAGTCGCGGAGACAATGGAGCTTGTGAACAAGCTCCTAGAGCTCCTCAACAAGGCCTCCTAGGAATACATGGAGAGGCGGCCGGGCATGAGGCGGCATAGGATCGGGTTCATCGTCAACCCTATAGCGGGGATGGGGGGCCGCGTCGGCCTCAAGGGGACGGATGGCGAGGCGTATAGGCTCGCGGTGGAGAAGGGCGCGGAGCCCGTTGCGCCGGGGAGGGCTCTCCGCTTCCTCTCGATGCTCAAGAGGCTTGGGATAGAGGAGAGAGATGCCGCGCTATACACCGTCGAGGACCCGATGGGGCTCGGCCTTGTCGAGGAGGCGGGCCTCGCCGGCCTCGTGGAGAAAGTGTTCCACGGAGTCTCCAGGCCGACCACGGGCCTGGACACCTATAGGGCCTCCTCCTGGATGAAGGAGATGGGGGTCGACGTGATAGTATTCGTGGGGGGCGATGGCACGGCCCGCGACGTCTACAGGGCCGTCGACGCCGAGACACCCGTGATCGGTGTCCCCTCTGGGGTTAAGATGTATAGCGGGGTCTTCGCCGCCACCCCCGAGGACGCGGCCCGCCTCCTCATAGCTTTCCTCGACGGGGAAACGGTTCTCGTCGAGGAG
>JALVHX010000117.1 GCA_027028805.1 Desulfurococcales archaeon
ATATGAACATGGTTTTAAGGAACCCGATTATAGATAACCAGAGGTTTTCACCCATATAGCCGATAATAACAGCCAACAATACCCCTGCGACGAGCACACCGTATACGACAGCGGCCCCTATCTCATCTCCTACGCCGAGGCTATCCCTCATAGAAGATACATACATAGAGCCCTCGACGCTTCCCCAGAGAAGCCCTGAGTTCACCACATATATAACGAGCACTGTGGCCGCGCCAGCGAGGAACAACAGGATCACGGGTAGCAGCGTATTCCGCATATTCTCTCATCCTCTCACTGGCTCGAAATAACGCTATTAAGAACTATATTCTGTCATCGAGGGAATATATGTTTCTGCCTCGGCGGCGTAAGACGAATCACTTATTGGGGACGCCGCCCCTTTGTGATTATGAAGGACCAGTATCTCGAATATTGATCATAGTTTGAATAGGGTATTCCATATTTTTGTGTTTTATTCATATCTATTTCTAGTATTTCATATTTATTGATTATATCTTGTTTTCTATAATTATTTAGTAGTTCTAATAGCTTTATAACATTTGGCTTATATATAGAAGTAAATATAAATATTATTGGCTCATCATTTGTACTATTATTTCCGTAAGCTATGCCGTGAACCCAGTTTTTTGATTTAAGATAATTTGATAAGAAATCTATATGATCTGCATAGCTATTGTTCACGTAAAGCGAGACTAGTGCGACGAAGTCGACCAGTTGGTTAATATATGTGTATTTCATATAGATGCCGCGGATCACCTGTTTTACGTGGTTTCTGAAATGACGTTGAACTATTCTTGATGTATGGGGGAGCTCCTGTGCGACGCGTCTTATATTTATGAACGCGTTTTTCTCTAGAAGACGTAGTATGAGTAGGTCGAGCAGATCCATCGATACATTGTGTTTCTTGGAGCGTCGCTTCCGTTGGAGATAATTGAGCACTGTTCTCTTTGTGAGGCTATCGAGTTCTCTGCGGAGCTCTGCGGCTTCTTTCTCCGGGTCATCGCGTAGCTCGTAGAATGCTGCGAGAGGGCCTTCGCGGCTAAGTTGTGGCTGTGATCTCATTTTGTCGTCTATACGTGTGATCACGGCCTTCCCGTCGCCATAGGTGTCTCTTAGCTCATCGATGAACCTGTCTATGTATCTTATAGGTGCGTAGTACTGGATAAGTGTGCCGGGATAATTATATGTATATGTGAACAGTCTTATCCAGTCAAGGAGAGGGATGGAATAGGGTTCTAGGAACTCGTTTTTTATGAAAACAAATATGTGTTTAAGATCAAGGTACTCATAGTTTATGTCTATAGTAAACCCTATAGCCATTCTATCCATTCTCTTTATAGCGGTTTTTAGCCTACCAGCATTAATCTCCCGGCCACTGACTCTGCTCACACACCTCGCAAGCGCGTTCAGGGAGTGGAGCTCATTACATCGTGTGAGCCCGTCTATTATGTGGCCGTAGCCAAGCTTATCTATTCTCTCAAGAACCTGGAGCCTATGCTTATCAGCTCTTCTATAGAGTATATGGGGTTCTTCCCATATCTTTGTCATGTATCTCACTCATAGTCATTCTATTACATGATCACGCGTTCCCAAGATAGCCTTTATCCCCATTCATATAAGAATAATTTACACCACGTAGCCTATTTAACGAAGAACCCTTCATTTACCCCTGCCTCCGAATAAGCTTTCCAAATTATATTGCTACTATCCACGTGGACTGGTATGGGGGAGAGGAATCCCGCGTCATAGAGAATACGGTCCTAGGTAAAACTGTTTAAAGGATTACGCTTCATCAAAATATTTTGCGTATAGGCGAGCTAATCTATATGTTATAGGGCGCGGCGGTGCCGGTGTCTAGTTATGGAGCCAGACGATATGGCGTCGCGTATAAGATCCATAGCAGGGATAAATATCGCCGTAGAGCTTCCATCGGGCTGGGTATCCAGGGAGCTTATATCGATAATAGATGAGTATGTTGTGGAAAGACTGCCCCTGATACTTAATGAGAGCCTTGGAGCCCTAGGGCTTGAGGCCTCGGTTCGCCTCGATGAGAACGAGTGTAGTCTAGGCGTTGAACCATGCGAGGAGGATACGTTTGTAGTAGATATATATAGTGGTGACGATATCGTGTATAGGGCTGTCTATGCTAGGAAAATAGGCGATAATACATATTATTTGTTTCTTAAAAGAATACTTGCGAAATAACAATATATAGATCCACCATCAGCCTAAAAAAGCCTCCTTATATATTTTGCGCACACGATCATTTCATTTAATGATGATAACCTACAGATATGATCACCTTCTCAACAATAATTAATGGTGGTGGAAATGAAGGTCACAACGCTCGAGAAGATAATAAAGATCCTCCGCGCAGCAAGGATCGCGGCCCCAGTGGCGCTGGCAATAATCGCCGCGCTATCAGCCTCCGGCACAATAGTGCCCAACGATGGTGGAAAACCCGGCGGCGACCCCATAGACGACGACCCCGGCCCCTGGTAAGCCCTGTTTCCCCGGGGCCGGCGGCTTCATTAGCTTTTCCTCCAAAGCTTTTTTATAACGCATCACCATTCTTTTCTCAACATGTATGGATGCTTTTAATGCGATAGAGAGGGATACGTTATGCTTGATGGGGCAGGGCTAGCGATAATGGGCGGAGCATTCGCTCTCCTTGGAGGCCTGACGGGCTCATCGATCGGTATGGGTGTCGCGGGCTCCTCCGGCACAGCAGCCATAGCAGAGGATCCCAAACAGTTCCGCAACGTCTTCCTACTCGCCGCCCTGCCGATGACACAGACTTTCTACGGGTTTATAGTGCTGATACAGATGCTGACATATGCATCTGCCCATCCCGACCTAGAGGTTCCAAAGGGGCTGGCGCTTCTAGCGCTCGGGCTGGCCGTAGGCTTTGCGGAAGCGTTCTCGGCGACCTATCAAGGGATAATATGTGGTTCCGGTATAGCCGAGCTCCCTAGGACAAAGGGGAAGATAACGTTCTCGGCAATGCTCCTAGCCGTCTATGTAGAGCTGATAGGAATACTCGGCATGGTGTTCGCGATAGCAGCTATGCAGATGCTGCCTTCCTAGAGTCTTGGAAAGAATGACCCGTTCCTAGTGGATAACTCGTGAAGGGTTGATAGGTATTGTCCGCCGCATCCATAGAGTCTCTGAGGAAAGCCGTTTTAGAGGAGGCGCGGAGAAAAGCGGAGGAAATACTCAGCAATGCACGGGCAGAGGCTGAGAGGATAATAAGGGAAGCTGAGGAGGAGTGGCGTCGACGCGTCGAGGAGGAGAGGCGCCGCATAATCCGTGACGCACAGGCCAGGGCCCAGGTAATTATTAGCGAGGCCGAGAGGGAGGCGCGGCTCATCGTCTCCAGGAAGAAGAAGGAGATCGTTGACCGCGTCTTCGACGAGGCATGGGAGAGGATCAGGCGCGGCATAGGATATAGCCGCGAGGAGTCTCTGAGAAACTTATTGAAGGAAGCAGCCGGCTATATACCGCCAAGCGCCGAGCACGTCAAGATCATTGTATCGGGGCGCGACGTAGAGACGGCGAGGAGGCTTGCGGGCGAAATCATAAGGATAAGCCACAGCGTTGAGCCGAGCGACCAGATAACTGGAGGCGTCTTGATAGAGGGCAGTGATGGAACCGTTGTCGATAACACTTATGACAACAGGTTTAAGAGAAGCCGCGAATCCCTGGTAAGCGACGTCGCCCGCCTGCTATGGGGGAAGCAGGGGCCTTGAAGCTCTCTAGGCTATTCGCGGAGCTCGCCGGTGTCAGGAAGGCTAGAAGGCTTGCGGCATCAACGCTTGCATATAGTGTGATAGAATCGCTTCTTACACGAGAAGACTATAAGGCTCTTGCATCGGCGAAGAATATAGCGGCGTGGGTTACGGGACTCTCCGGTAGAAGAATAGCATATTATCTATACCCGGTTGTCTCCCGCCGGGAATTCACGATACGCGACATAGATCACGCTGTTAACAAGTATGTATCAGAGAACTATATGGCTATGAGGGACAAGCTCTTCGCTAGTGATCAAGAGATAATGGATTCCTTCATGTCCCTATACGATTACCTGAACACCATGATAGCCGCCAGGCTGATAGAGAGGGGCGCGGCCCCAACCACTATATATCCGTTCGGCTACATCGCCTTGTCGGGCATAGATCTCTCGACAGCATCTACGTTGGAGGAGCTAATAGATCTCATAGCGGGAAGCGATGCATCGGAGATAGCCTCCCTCATGAGAAAATACGGTGATCTTCAGCGCTTCTCCCAGGTAATGATCACGGAGTTCTCGCGGAAATACAGGTCGATTAGGAGGAAGCTGGGGCTGAGGGAGAGAAGGGTTCTCGATGCCTTCGCGGATCTCTCAATGCTCGTGAACGCATATATATCAGGTGTCCAGGAGACAGCTCCGTTAACGAACAGGGTGTCGTGGGGGATCCTCGAGGAGGCGCGCTCCCAGAGCCTGGAAGCGGCCCTAGCCAACACCTATTATGCCGAGTACGCGGCAATAGTCCGCGACGTGAAGAAGGTTAACTCAACTATGACGGCGTATCACCAAGCACTAGCACTCTACACAGCCAGACTTGCCTCGGAGCAGCTGCTGGTGCCTACGATGCTAGAGCCAGTACTGCGTGCATCTATATCTTTGATCGCGGAGGCCCTCTATGCCAGGTTTATGATAGAGCTGGTTGCAAGTGGCCTCGACCCGGCGTCTTTGCTGGAGATAATCGATAAGTGGTGGTACAGGTGATGGAAGAAAAAGAGATACTGGTTATTGGTAGCAAGCTTTTCACAGTTATAGGCGTGGCAGCGGGCACCGATGTGCTTGAGTCTACGTCACTGGAGTGTGGAGAACTATTGAGCAGGGTTAGGGAGAATATATCGAGGTACGCGGCCATCATAATAGATGATGCAACCTTCACCAAGTGCCAGGATCTCCGCCGCTACCTGGTTAAGGAAGATATCTTGGTGGTGGTTGCGCCGACTCCTGACCAGCTGGGCAGGATAGATATACGCAGATACTATGAGAAGCTCATAGGCGAGACAATAGGTATGAAGATAAGCCTTGAATAACCCAGGTTCTTTTTAAACACATGTATCCGTGCATATGCTTAGAACCCGTGTAGCCCCGGGATGGTGTATATACATGCCTGTGAATGGTAGAATAAGACGTATCTCGGGCCCCCTCGTGGTTGCTGAGGGGATGAGGGGGAGCCGGGTATACGAGGTAGTTGAGGTAGGCGAGGAGCGCCTCATAGGCGAGATCATAGGTGTTGAGGGCGATAATGCGATCATACAGGTCTACGAGGACACAGTGGGCCTAAAAGTAGGCGACCCCGTGTATGGTACCGGCCTCCCGTTAGCCGCGGAGCTCGGCCCCGGCCTCATAGGAGCAATATATGATGGTATACAGAGACCCCTCCCCGTTCTACAAGAGCTTGTCGGCATATTCGTGGCTAAGGGTGTTAGGGCCAAGCCGTTGCCCCGCGACAAGAAGTGGCACTTCAAGCCCCTGGCCAGGAAGGGCGATAAGCTCGGGCCAGGCGACTTCCTAGGCGTCGTAGAGGAGACGGAGTCCGTTAAACACTATATAATGGTTCCGCCAGGCGTCCACGGGGAACTCCATGAAATAGTCGGGGAGGGCGACTATACTGTTGACGACACCGTGGCAGTGGTGGGCGAGCACAATGTTAGCATGATCCAGAAATGGCCTGTGAGAAAACCCAGACCCTATAGAGAAAAGATGGAGCCGAGGGAGCCATTGATAACGGGTCAGAGGGTTATAGACTACTTCTTCCCACTGGCGCGCGGCGGGAAAGCGGCGATACCCGGAGGCTTCGGAACCGGGAAATGCGTATTGCCCGGAACCCCTGTTCTCTTGGGTGATTGGAGGCTCGTCCCCATAGAGAAGCTTTTCGAGGAGGCCGGCGGCTCCAGGGATCCAGGCCTCCAGGAGGAGACGATTATCAGTGTCGAGGACAAGGATATCTATGTATATGCTTTTGATGGAAAAAGATTCGTTAAGAAAAAAGTAACACATGTATACAGAGGATACACCGATACCATAGTCAGGATCACGACAGCGGCAGGGAGAACCATAGAGGTAACACCGATCCATAGGCTCCCGGTATACGACCCTGTTAACGGGATAGTCTTCCGCGAAGCGGCTGCACTGGCGCCCGGCGACAAGCTAGTGGTGCCGCGCCGGCTACCAGGCCCCCGCATAGATCCAGTATTCCCGCTAGACAAACTAGCGGAGCTTCTGCCCACCGCCCTCTCCCTCGACCAATATATAAATAGGAAGGTGGCGACGATTCTCCGAAGACTCGGCCCCAGAGAACTCTCCGCGCTGGCCGGTAAGCCGATCACGGAGCCGCCTCCCAGCAACCCCGGGCCTCTTCCGCTACGGCTCGTTCTCGCCGTATCATCTAAATACGGTCTAGGAAAGCCAGGCGTGATCGGGCTGCCCGGGTACCCGGCGATCCGTGTACCCCCCAGGATCGATCCGGGGCTGGCGGAGCTCCTCGGAATAATATCAACCAGCGGGCGCATAGTGGAATCAGGCAACATCGTCGTAGAAGGCGCTCGTAGAGTGGTTGAGCGCTTCCTATCCCTCTCCTCTACAGTATTCGGCGTGGAGGCGAGGCTATGCAGGCGTGGAAAACAATGGTGCGCGGTTATCGATAACCCCGCGGCGGCCGCGGCTCTCGAAGCGGTCTTTGATGGAGAAGAGGGTGTGGAAACAAGGATCCCCGCCATAGTCCTGGCGGCTTCCGCCAAGACCATAGCGGCCTTCCTAAGAGGATACTGTTTAGCCGGGTGCAGGGGAGACGGTGATGCACTGGTCATAGAGGCCTATGGCGAGAACACGGTCTCCCTTATCTCATACATGCTTGTAAGGCTTGGCGTGAACTATAGGGTTTCCGGCAACCGTATAATGGTTGAGGGCGGCGAGACGGTTTTCTTCAAGAAAATAATCTCCGGCGCAGCGGCCCATGAAGCCTACTCCGAGTCTCTCATCGCAGAGGCGGCCGCGCCAGGCCTCCTCTCGGCAACAAGCATGCTTCTCCGAGACACGGGAGATATCGTCTTCGACGAGATACTCGAGGTCTCGGTGATCCAGGAGAAGACCCCTGTATATGATGTGACCGTGGAGGAGCACCACAACTTCGTGGGAGGGAGGATCCCAGCCGTATACCACAACACCGTGACGCTGCAGCAGCTGACCAAGTGGAGCGAGGTCGATATAGCGATATATGTGGGGTGCGGCGAGCGTGGAAACGAGATGGCTGACGCGCTGCACAGCTTCCGCCGCCTAGTGGATCCCAGGACGGGCAAGTATCTTGTCGAGAGAAGCGTCTTCATAGCTAATACAAGCAACATGCCCGTGGCCGCGAGGGAGACCAGCATATTCCTCGGCGTAACGATCGGGGAGTATTTCCGCGACATGGGCTACAACGTGCTCATGGTGGCTGACTCGACGAGCCGCTGGGCGGAGGCTATGAGAGAGATCTCGGGTAGACTCGAGGAGCTTCCGGGAGAAGAAGGGTACCCGGCATACCTGGGCTCCAGGCTCGCAAGCTTCTATGAGAGAAGCGGCCACGTCAAAACACTGGGCGTCCCCGAGAGGACGGGGAGCTTGACAATAATGGGAGCGGTCTCGCCTCCGGGAGCCGATTTCTCGGAGCCGGTTACGCAGGCAACGCTCCGTATAGTCAGGGCTCTCTATGCGCTGGACGTGAACCTTGCCTATAGACGCCACTACCCCGCCATAAACTGGCTGACAAGCTATAGCCTCTACGTAGACCTCGTGGAGGAGTGGTGGAAGAAGCACATAGACCCTGAATGGAGAGACAACAGGGAGAAGGCTATGGGTATCCTGCAGAAGGAGGCCGAGCTGGAGGAGCTTGTGCGGCTGGTGGGGGCAGAGGCGTTGCCCGAGGAGGATAAGCTCACCCTGGAGGCGGCGCGTATGATACGCGAGGACTTTCTCCAGCAGAACGCGTTCCACGAGATAGATACCTATTGCCCGCCCCGCAAGGCGGCGCTGATGATGAAGGCTATAATACTCTTCTACGAGCTAGGCCTAAAGGCTATTAGGAAAGGCGTAACGGTTGACCAGATACGGAAGCTGAAGTCAAGGGTATCGATAGCCCGTATGAAGGAGATACCCAACGTAGACTACGAGGACCAGTTCAATCAATTGTTTAACGAGATCAAGATGGAGTTTGACGCGCTCATAAAGGAGGCTGAGAACATTGGCTGAGAGAAGCCTCGTAACCCGTATATCCCCCAGGCTCAAGAAGGCCCAGGGAAGCCTGTTGATAGCCGAGCCCATGCCGGGCGTAAAGTACGGCGAGATAGTCGAGGTCGAGCTGGCCACCGGGGAGACCAGGCTGGGCCAGGTCATAGACGTCAGCAGGGACGCCACAGTGATCCAGGTCTTCGGGGGCGTCAGCGAGATAGATATGGGTGAGACAAGGGTCAGGTATAGGGGCGAGACCTTCCGGATACCCGTATCCATAGACATGCTGGGTAGAATATTCGATGGCCTCGGCCGCCCCATAGACGGCGGCCCCGAGATAGTGCCAGAGGACTATATGGATATAAACGGCCTACCCCTGAACCCCGCGGCCCGTCTACCGCCCTCGGAGTTCATAGAGACCGGTATCTCCGTCATAGACGGCTTAAACAGCCTGGTTAGGGGCCAGAAGCTACCCATATTCAGCGGCTCAGGGCTCCCCCATAACAGGATCGCGGCCCAGATAGTTAGGCAGGCCCGTGTAAGGGGTAGTGGGGAGAAATTCGCTATAGTGTTCGCGGCGATAGGGGTGAGCTACGACGACGCAATGTTCTTCATAGACAACTTCCGTAGATACGGCGCCCTACACAACACCGTGGCCTTCATAAACACAGCGGACTCCCCTGTGATCGAGAGAATAGCTGTTCCACGCGTAGCCCTGACCGTGGCCGAGCACCTGGCCTGGAACCATGACATGCACGTGCTAGCGATACTGACGGACATGACCAATTACTGTGAAGCGCTCCGAGAACTGAGCGCTGCGCGCGAGGAGGTGCCCAGCCGCAGAGGCTATCCAGGATACATGTACACCGATCTAGCCACGATCTATGAGAGGGCTGGGAGGGTTGAGGGCAAGAAGGGGAGCGTCACCCAGATGCCGATACTGACCATGCCTGACGACGACATAACACACCCTATCCCGGATCTAACGGGGTATATAACCGAGGGACAGCTCGTCTTATCTAGAAGCCTCTGGAACAGAGGAATATACCCGCCCTTCGACGTATTGATGAGCCTCTCAAGGCTCATGAAGGACGGCATAGGCGAGGGCAAGACACGCGAGGATCACCGCGGCGTCTTCATGCAGCTCTACACGGCCTATGCTGAGGGAGTGAAGCTAAGAGAGCTGAGCGTTGTCGTAGGAGTAGAGGCGCTCAGCGAACGCGATCGCCGCTACCTCGAGTTCGCCGACAGGTTTGAGAGAGAGTTCATAGGGCAGGGCGAGTATGAGAGGAGAACGATAGAGGAGACCCTTGATAAGGGATGGGAGCTGCTGGCGATCCTCCCCGAGGAGGAGCTGAAACACGTGAAGATGGAGCATATAAAGAAGTATCATCCACGCTACCGCAGGAAGAGGAGCGAGGCCGCCTAGCATTTACCTCTATTTCTTTTTAACAATAAGCGTCTCGAGAGCCCTCATGTACTCTATTATGTTTTTCACAACAACGTATTTAGCCGAGTCCTCGAAGGCCAGGATAGCGTCCAGGGCCTCATATATACTGGCTCCCCACGCGAACACGCCGTGCCTCGGTACAACGATCACGCGCGCCCCGGCCTCCGCGCCCTTCCTAACGTTCTCGGCGAGCTCCAGGGAGCCCGGGGGAGCGGGATCGGCTATGTAGACGCTTCCCACACTATACTCGATCTCCGTTAACCCTCCCTTCCACCACCACTCTATTCCTAGATCGCAGAGAGCAGTTGAGAAGGGGGCGTGGGCGTGGAGGACGGCCCGGGCATCCTCCCTGGCCCTATAAATCGCGAGGTGTGCGTTTATCTCTATGCTGGGCTTGTACAGCCCCATGTATACGTCTCGCTTCATATCATATACAACTAGGTCGTCCAGCCTCAGCCTATGCTTCGCGAGGCCACTGGGGGTTATCCATACATAATCGCCTACACGTATACTCCCGTTGCCTCCCCGTGGATTACTGGCGCCACGCTCCACAAGAGTCCTCATGGCGTCGATAAGCATCCCGGCCTCCCGCACCGCGTCTCCATACACGGTCTTCTCCCCCGCGGCCTAGACGCTATATCTCTATCGTCTCGCCTGCCGCGAGCCCAATGTATTTATCCGGATAGCGTTTCTTTATATAGTCCCCGGCGGCCCCGCTACAGTGAAGCGGAGCTATTATATCGACCATGTCGGCGAACAAGTCTATGTAGCGTCTAACCACGGGCTCGGGGGCGCCGCTCAGGTGGAGGCCCCCGATCACGGCGTAGACGGGGCCGCCTATTCGGCTGACTATATCCCTTATCAGGGCCTGGACACCCATGTGGCCGCACCCCGTGAAGACAACCAGCCCTTTCTCGTGTCTAATAACAAGCGCTATCTCGCTGGGCGGTCCGTAGAAGGGCCTGGTGATCCAGATCCCGGTGAGGGGCTCGATGTAATCCTTCACTATGGCCGGTATGAGGCCGTGCTCCCTGTATTTCCTCACAAGAGAATCGGGGTAGCCTGATGGTAGATAGACGCGTGTATATACGGGGAGGGCGTATACGCCGCCGCTGTGGGCTATGTGTTCGTGCGAGATTACGGCGAAATCGTTCATATCGAGGTCTATGTCCAGGCGCCCGGCGGCATCCTCTAGGATGCGGGGGCTGGGCCCTGTGCCGAACAACATATATCTATCGTCGTGCTCCACGTATATCGATAACCCGTGGACGCCGTTACCCATGCTGTCGTCCACGATCACCGTTAGCCTCACATATACCACCATATACGGCGTATGGGTTGTTTTATCCATAGTTCTGTTATGCATCCCTCTAATCTGTTAGGGAGGCTTCCTGTATGCTTTATTATGAACAGTGATTATTGGTAAATAAAATATTATATTGTGCGTATGTGGGATTTCTGTGGGATAATCTATGGTTAGCCTAACCTATGGGAAAGGATATATTATCATATTAGTCATAGTACTCTATGGGCCACGATCACAGAGGGGCTGCGGCGTTGGTGACACAGCATCTCGTCGAGACACTAATACTCGCAGTCATGCCGCTGTATATAGCCGCCATAGTTCTCTATGTCGCCAGGGCCGTGAAGGGGCCCACGGTGCCCGACATAGTGTTGGCGATAGACTGTATATCATATGATGTAGCGGCATTCATGGCCATACTGGGCCTATATTATAGAAGCGTCTTCTTGGCGATAGCCGCGCTCCCCCTAGCGCTCTGGGGATACGCCCTCGATATATTCGTGTCAAAGTATCTCGAGAAACGCGAGCTCGGGATATGATAGGTTGCGGCGGGGTGGCGGCACGGTGCTCTACCATGATATAGCCTTTGCCGTGGGCGCGGCTCTCCTGGTGTGGGGCGGTGTCTCCGATATAATGGGCGCCATAGGGCTTCTCAGGTTCAAGAACTTCTATCTCCGCCTCCACGCGGCCACAGTGAGCAGTATAGGGGGCGCGGTGTACCCGTTGATAGGTGTTGCGCTCATAGCCTTCTCCGCCACCTATCTCGGCCCCCTACGCTATCTCTTAGCCGGTATAAGCGCTACTACCGCCGGCGTTCTCCTGCTGATAGTTCCCGCGGGTTCTCACGCGTTGGCGAGGGCGGCGTATAGGTCTGGGCTGGGGCCTGAGCCGGCAGTATGTGATCACCTCAGGGGGAGGCGTAGGCGATGACCGTGTCTCCGTGCCTGGTCGGCGTCGCGCTGGTTTTCATGTCTCTAACAGTGGCTCTTGTCGCCACGTTGCTTGCCCTGCGGGAGCGGGACCTGGT
>JALVHX010000118.1 GCA_027028805.1 Desulfurococcales archaeon
ATGAAAGAGATGGTGAGGGTTCGGGAGATACGTGTAAGGGAGCCCATAGTTATAACAATAGGTACAGCCATAAGGCTCGGCATAGTTACGAAGGCTACCAAGGACTATATTGATCTCATGCTACGCGACCCTGTTGTGGCGTGGGAGGGCTCGCGTGTCGCCATAAGCCGCCAGGTTCTCGGTCGATGGAGGCTGGCTGGCTGGGGTATTGTTGAAGAGGTTTCGTGAAGAAATGCCGCGGAGGATCGGGGTTCTCCTAGACACAAATATCTTGTTGCTCCTAGGGGATGCGGTGGATGTTTTCGAACAAATAGAGGCTCTCCTATTAACTAAGCCACGCTACTATGTTATAGCGCCTGTCCTGGAAGAGCTTAGGAGGATAGCTGAGAGGGCCAGCCCTGCTCTCCGTAGAAAGGCGAGACTCGCGCTAAGCGTTGTTGAGAAAAAATGTATAGTGATAGAGCCTCCCCGCCGCCTCCCGAGTGTGGACGATATGCTGGTGGAGACGGCGCGCCTCCACGGTTTCGTGGTGGCTACATCTGATAGAGAGCTCAGGAGGAAGCTCAGGAGGAATAATATACCGGAGATATATTATCGCGAGGAGAAGAGAATGCTTGAAGCCGCCGGCATAGAGAAGATTATATAGTATAGTCCATAGTTATCTACAACAAGAGCTTTAATTATCACGTATATGTTGAAAGATAATGTTCTCGGCACTGTATAGGGCCCGGGCAGCGTGATGTATAATGTATAGGATAATACATGTAAAGGATATCGTGAGGATCCCGCCGGACATGTTCGAGATCCCATTAGAGGATGCGGCCTGGAAGATGCTTAGACAACAATACGAGGGAATATCTACCAGGGAGCTCGGCATAGTGGTGGCGGTGTTCAATATTAATGTCTCTGAGGAGGGCCGCATAATCCCGGGTGATGGAGCCACTTATCATGACGTGGAATTCGATATGCTTGTATTCAACCCGTTTCTCCGAGAGGTTGTTGAGGGCGAGGTTAACGGGGTAAGAGGCCATGGTCTCTTCGTAGACCTGGGCGCGGTGGATGGCTTTATACATATATCACAGATAGCTGATGAGCAAATAGAATATGATCCAACACGCCCGGCGCTAATATTGACCGAGACAAGGAGGCTCATAGAGATGGGTGATCGTGTGAGGGCCAGGGTCTATAATGTATCCCTCCTGCCGGGCAAGGGTCTCAGGGTCCAGTTGACCATGAGACAGCCCTATATGGGTAAGCTGGAGTGGATAGAGAAGCTCAAGAAAGAAGTAACGCGTGCGAAGAAAGGAGGTAGCTAGACATGTCGTTCAGGGTGAGGAGAAAGCCCTACAAGGCGTGCAGGAAATGCAGAGCTATCGTGGACAGGAGCGCCGAGAAATGCCCCTACTGCGGCTCAACGGATCTAACTGATGACTGGGAGGGCATGATAATAGTGATAGATCCCGAGAATTCTGCTGTGGCGAAGCTTCTGGGAATAACAAAGCCCGGGAGATATGCGATAAAGGTAAGGTGATATGCACGCGGCCACCTATATTCTCCCTTCCCTTGCTATGCCAGGATATATGAGGGCTATCCTGTCACTGCCTCATGGACAGGTTGTTGTAAAGAGAGATGGCGTGGCAGGGCTATCGGTGGACGTGGCTGTCGGCGACGTGGTTGCTGATACACTGGTATCGCGTATCAGAATAATCGATTATAAGACGAGGCGAGCCAGGCGGGCCGCGGTAGAAGAGCCTGGTGGCGCGTTCATTGTCTACAACCCGCCTGGCGCTATATCGCTCAACGCTAGATCTCTTATAGAGAAGCAATCATTGGAGAACGCGGTGTATGTGGTGCGTGGTGAGGAGGATTTGTTGCTGATACCAGCTATCCTGGGCGGGAGGGGTAGAAGCTACGCCTATGGTCAGCCGCGTGTAGGCGTGGTTGTCTCAGTGGGATCGGTGAATACAATGGTGTCTTCGCGGAGCGTGCTTAAAACATTTAAACCTCGTATCCTACGTATATCGGGGAAGAAGGATTAGAGAAGGCGCGGAGGGAGCTGTGATTTGGTTAAAGCAATAAAGTTCAGCGATGACTATGTGGGAGAAGTTGTCCAGGACAAATACAATCCTCTTATAAAGAGGAGGGAGCTGCGGATAAAGATAGCGCATATGGGTAAAGGAACCCCTCCACGCGGAATAGTCAGGATCGGTGTTGCTAAAGAATATGATGTTGATGTTAACAGGGTTTATGTTAGACGCGTTCTTAGCCAGTACGGCTGGGGTGTCACAATAGCCGAGGTCCATATATATGATTCCCCTGAGAGGGCTCGTCTATTTGAGCCGAAACACATATTGAAGAGAAACGAGTATGCTCTAGCCTCTATCCAGGCCCAGTCTGAGGAGCAGTCTTAGATGCAAGAATGGGGTGGCCTGTATTGGCGTATGTGCATAAGTTATACGAGTTTGACTATGAGAAGGGTACTATAAGGTTGAAGAACAAGAAGTGCCCTAGATGTGGAAGCATAATGGCGTTCCACAAGAAACCGGTGCCTAGATGGCATTGTGGCAAGTGCGGCTACACAGAGTTTGTAGGGAAGGAGTGAGTGTGGATAAGCTAATAGTACTAGGAATAGAGTCAACGTCCCATACCTTCGGCGTAGGCATAGCGGCTCTTCTCGATGGGAAACCCGCTATACTAGCCAATGTAGTGGATCGCTTTGTTCCACGTTCCGGAGGAATACATCCCAGGGAGGCGGCGCTTCATCACGCCGAAGTGGCGCCGCGTGTGCTTAAGGCGGCGTTATCGAGGGCCGGGCTCGGCGTCGGCGAGATAGATGGTGTCGCGGCGGCTCTCGGCCCCGGGCTTGGGCCATGTCTCCGTGTGGGTGCGTCCCTTGCGCGTTTTATAGCGGCGTATTATGATAAGCCCTTGGTTCCCGTTAACCATGCCGTGGCCCATATAGAGATAGGGAAGATGATCCATGGCCTGGTTGATCCACTCGTTATATATGTTTCGGGCGGTAACACGCTAGTGGCTGTTCAGAGGAGGAAGAGATACAGGGTTCTAGGGGAGACGCTCGATATACCTCTCGGGAACCTCTTGGATACATTCGCGAGAGAGGCTGGGATAGCGCCGCCCTATATAGTTGGGGGGAGACACGTAGTCGATATATGTAGTGACTATGGCTCCAATTTCATTGACCTGCCCTATACAGTTAAGGGGAATGATCTGAGCTTTTCGGGTCTTCTCACAGCGGCGCTAAGGAGGATAGGTGGTAGGCGTGGGAAAATAGAGGAGCTAGGCGATATATGTCTCAGCCTAAGGGAGACGGCGTATAATATGCTTGTAGAGGTATCTGAGAGGGCGTTGGCGCTCACCGGTAAGAGGGAGGTTATACTTGTGGGCGGCGTAGCGGCAAGCAAGGTGTTGAACGAGAAGATGGAGGAGATGGCGAGACTGCATGGTGCGTCCTATTATACAGTTCCACCCGAATATGCGGGCGACAACGGGGCAATGATAGCGTGGACAGGTCTCCTGGGGCTTGTCCACGGTATAAGCATTGAGCCGGAGAGGGCTTTTATAAGGCAGAGGTGGAGGCTGGACGAGGTTGATCTACCGTGGCTTCCCCCAGACTAATAGCTAGGGGCGCGGAGGCGGAGCTTTATAGAATAAATTTCCTCGGCGCCGATGCCGTGTTGAAATACAGGGTTTCTAAGCCCTATCGTCACCCGGTGTTCGATAAGCTCTTCAGATACAGGAGGACTATAACGGAGGCCCGTATTCTCGCGAGACTCAATATGCTGGGTCTGCATGTGCCCGCGATACTCTACGTGGATCCCGGCGACTATATCATAATAATGGAGTATATCGAGGGCGTGAGGCTTAGCGAGGCCTTGGAGCGGCTTGGTGAGGGCACAGTTGCCGGGATCGCGGAGCTGGTGGGTGAAGAAGCAGGGATCATGCATTCTAACACTATATATCACGGCGATTTCACGATAGCAAACATTATTCTATCAAACAACACCCCCTATATCATAGACTTCGGTTTAGCCGGATACAGTAGGGATGTAGAGGAATATGCTATAGATATACACCTGTTGTCGAGGAGCATAGAGGCTCTATATCCTGAGAGAAAAGAATTGTTTCTAGAGAGCTTCTGGAAAGGATA